>JALOMC010000258.1 GCA_025455665.1 Chitinophagaceae bacterium
AAATAGATGGGCGGACTATTCAGGCAGGCAGTAGTTCATGGGTGGCTACCTCCTCCGGGGCAAACAGCCGGGGCTCGAGGCCGCGGTGGTGCAGCCACTGCAGGTAGGGCTGTATACGCTGCGGCTGCATATGGCCCCAGGGCTGCCCGTAGTGGGGGGCACAGTAGCGGGCACTGGCCGTCAGAAAAGGCAGATCGGCATCGGCAGCGGGTACGTGTGGCTGTAGCAGGCGGGCGGTAGCCTCGGGCTGTGCAGCGGCAAAGGCGGCGCCCCGGGCAGTGGCGGCCAAAAATTGGCGGAGCACCTGCGACTGTGTAGCTATGCTATGCTGGCTGGCAACCAGCACAGGGGAGTAGCCGTACGGGATGCCATACTGCTGAAGGGTAAAGCGATGCAGGTCGATGCCTTGCCGGCGGGCCTGCTCACCTTCCCAATTGTCGAAAACCCAGGTGGCCTCGGCCTGGCCGCTGAGCAGGGTATTCCAAATACCCAGCTTGGGTGGGTAGACAATGTGGGCCGGAGCGGTGGCGCCATCGGCCGCCAGCATTTGCTGCACAATGGCATCTTCGTAGCGGGCCCGGTACGAGGCATAGCGCTGCCCGGCCAGCATAGCCGGGCGGTGCAGGCCGCTGCTGGCCAGGGTCACTATGCAGCTGAGGTCGGTTTGAAAAATGGCCGCGATGGCCCGCATATCGAAAGGCTGCTGCTTTACCCGAAAGCTGAGAATGCTCTCCACAGGGCACACGGCGATGTCGGCCAGGCCCAGTTCCAGTTTTTTGGCAGGGGTGAGGGCGTAGTCGTCTTGCCCGGCGTGCTGCAGCTGCACCTGCAGGCCAGCCTGCGCATACCAGCCCTGCTGTTGGGCTACTATCAGGGGGCTGTGGTTGGTATTAATGGTCCAGTCGAGGGCTACACGCAATGGCTGCATCATCAGGCTTTTAGGAGGGCTGCAAGCTAAGCGGCCGGCCTGCTGCACAGTTGCGCAAGCGGAAATAGGATAGGCCCCGGGCCGGGCCTTAACATTTTGTTGAGGATTGTGGTGAACCTAATGAAACATGGGCGGCCATTCATCAAATTGTTCATAACTTCTTGCAAAAATTTAAGAAGTATCCTTACTTTTCCCTTCCAAATCTGCTTCAACGACTGCTGCATGAGCCGTAAACAACTCGCTTACCGCAATGAAATGCTACGGCATTTCTATTTCGCCGGCAGTCTGTCGTGTGCCGAACTGAGCGTACTCACCGGAAAAAGTTTGCCCCTGACCACCCGCCTGCTGTCCGAGCTGCTGGAGGAGGGTTTGCTGGTAGACTCTGGCCTGGCCAGCTCTACCGGCGGGCGGCGCCCTCAAACCTATGCACTGCGCCCCGATGCGGTACATGTGCTGAGTGTGGCCATGGACCAGTTTATTACCCGCATAGCGCTGATGAATGCCGAAAACAAGGTGGTGGGCGATATAGCCGAGCTGGAGTTTGACCTGGCCGGCGACGCCAATAGCCTGGCCACGCTGGCGGGGCATTTGTCGCATTTTTTGGAGCAGGTACCTGTACCCCGCGAAACCATTGCGGGCATTGGCATTGGCATGCCGGGCTTTGTAGATGTGACCAAGGGTCTGAACCACTCGTACCTGAAGCCGCCGGCAGGCCACAGCATTGTGTCGTACCTGCGCATGGCTACCGATTTGCCGGTGTTTATAGACAACGATAGCAGCCTGATAGCACTGGCCGAAAGCCGCTTTGGCGATGGTCGCGGCCGGGCCAATGTACTGGTGGTAAACGTGAGCTGGGGCATAGGCCTGGGTATGGTGCTGGGTGGCCAGCTGTTCAGAGGCGATAGCGGGTTTGCCGGCGAATTCAGCCACATACCAGTATTTACCAACAACAAGATGTGCGCCTGTGGCAAGCTGGGCTGCCTGGAAACGGAGGCCTCGCTGAAAATAATGGTGAGCCAGGCGGTAGCGGGCATAGCAGCCGGCCGCTCTACCATGCTGCGCCAGATAACCGAGGAACATGTAGAGGCTTCGGCAACCCGCATTATGCAGGCGGCCGTGCGGGGCGATAAATTTTCGGTGGAGCTGATAGCCGACATCGGCTACAAAATAGGCAAGGGCGTGGCCATCCTCATTCACATCATCAACCCCGGCATGGTAGTACTGAGTGGCCGGGGCGGGCAGGCCGGCAAACTGTGGCTGGCACCGGTGCAGCAGGCGCTGAATGAGCACTGTATTCCTAAAATATCGGAAAGCACGGTGGTGACCGTATCTAAAATGGGCGACAGCGCCGAGCTGATAGGCGCCGCCTCGCTGGTGTTTGAAAACATAGAACTGACCAACCTGATGCAAGGAAGTAAACTAAAAATATTGTCTGATTAAGGCCGGGTGATAAGCGGCTACGGTCAGACAAATTCGAAAACCAAATCATCATTCATCAAAAAAAACTGCTCATGAAAAAAACACTTGCCGTGCTCGTGGGCCTACTGTGCTTCGGGTACAGCTGGGCGCAAACGAGACAACTTAGTGGCGTTGTGCTGGATGCACAAAACAATCAGGGTGTAGTGGCAGCTACGGTGAAGGTAAAAGGCAGCTCGGGTGCGGGCACTGCTACCAACGCCGATGGCCGCTTTTCGCTGCAGGTGCCCACTGGCAAAGTCACCCTTGAGGTGTCGTCGGTAGGCTTTGCCAGCGCATCGGTTGAGGTAGGCCCCACCGATGACAACATCACCATCAGCCTCAGCGAAGCTTCGAACCAACTGGGCGAAGTAGTAGTAACGGCCCTTGGCATTCGCAAAGAAAGAAAAGCGCTGGGCTATGCGCTGAGCGAAGTAAAGGGCGACGAGCTGACACAAGCCCGTACCAACAGCATTGTAAACAACCTGGTGGGCAAGGTACCCGGCCTGAACGTAGCTTCTACCGCTACAGGTGCCGGTGGCTCTACCCGCGTGGTACTGCGTGGCAACACCTCTATCAGCGATAACAACCAACCGCTGTACGTGGTCGATGGTATTCCCATTGACAACAGCAACCGTGGTAGCGCTGGTGAGTGGGGTGGCCGCGATGCCGGCGACGGTATTCAGATGCTGAACCCTGATGAAATTGAAACCATTTCGGTGCTGAAGGGCGGCAACGCCGCTGCACTGTATGGTGCACGTGCTTCTAATGGTGTTATTCTTATCACCACCAAAAGAGGCAGCAAGCGCAAGGGCATTGGCATTGAAGTAAACAGCAACCTGGCCATTGAAACCATTATGAATGTAACCGACTGGCAGTACGAGTATGGCCATGGTGTACAAGGTGTAGCACCTACCACCCAGCAGGGGGCCAACAACATTCCGCTGAATAGCTGGGGTGCCCGCCTGGATGGCTCGAATGTAATGCAGTGGGATGGCGTATCTCGGCCCTACGTAGCTGTAAAAGATAACCTGAAAAACTTTTACAACCCCGGTACCAACTTCAACAACACCGTAAGCATGTACGGTGGCTCGGACAAGATGAACTACAACATTTCGTTTTCGGACTTGAACAACAAAAGCATGATCCCGAATTCGACGCTGCGTAGAAACAACTTTGCCGTGAACCTGGGCATTAACCCGGTAGACAACCTGACGGTGAATATCAGCGCCCGCTACATACGGGAGCGTACCAAAAACCGTCCTCGCCTGAGCGACTCTCCCGGTAACGCCAACTTTACCGTAGGGCTGATGCCCACCAGCTGGAGCGTAGAAACATTCAGGGAAAGCAAGATTGACCCCGCAACCGGTGGTGAAAACAAGTTTAACAACAACGCGTTTGTTACCAACCCGTATTGGGCTATTGAAGATTTCCGCCAGAATGATGCCCGCGACCGTTTGATTGGTGCCATTGAGGCCCGCTACGACATGACCAAGTGGTTGTATGTACGTGGCCGTCTGGGTACTGATCAGTACACCCGCTACAACTTTGAAGTAACACCGACGGGTACACAGTACTCGCCCGGTGGTCAAATCAACGATCAGAGCACAGCCCGCTTCCGCGAATTCAACGGCGAACTGATCATTGGCAGCCAAGCAAAGTTTGGCGACAAGTTTGGTCTGGACGCTTTTGTAGGTGGCAACCTGATGAAGCAGATAGATGAAGTACAGGGCTACAACGGTAACAACTTCTTTGCGCCTGGTTTTTACAACATCAACAACCTGCAGCAAAAGAACACTTACTACAACTACGCC
>JALOMC010000259.1 GCA_025455665.1 Chitinophagaceae bacterium
ACAGATATATGCCCGCCTGTACAAGCCCGAAAAACCGCATGCCAGCAAGCCGGCGGTCATTTTTGTGCATGGCGCAGGCTACCTGCAAAATGCCCATAAATGGTGGAGCAGTTATTTCCGGGAATATATGTTTCACAACCTGCTGACCGACCTGGGCTACACTGTGCTGGATATAGACTACAGGGCCAGTGCCGGCTATGGGCGCAACTGGCGCACCGGTATTTACCGCCACATGGGTGGCAAAGACCTGAGCGACCATGTGGATGCTGCCCGCTGGCTGGTGCAGCAGCACGGTATCGACGCGGGCCGCATCGGCATTTATGGAGGCTCTTATGGTGGCTTTATTACCCTCATGGGCCTGTTTACCAGCCCTGGCACGTTTGCCGCTGGGGCAGCGCTGCGCCCCGTTACCGATTGGGCCCATTACAACCATGGCTACACGGCCAATATTTTAAACACTCCGGTGGAAGATAGCCTGGCTTACCGCCGCAGCTCGCCTATTTATCACGCCGCGGGCCTCAAAGATGAGTTGCTCATTTGCCACGGCATGATTGATGTGAATGTGCATTTTCAGGATGTGGTGCGCCTGCAGCAAAAGCTGATAGAGCTGGGCAAAGACAACTGGGAACTGGCAGCTTATCCCTTGGAAGATCATGGTTTTGTAGAGCCCAGCAGCTGGACTGATGAGTATAAGCGCATCCTGAAGCTGTTTGAGCGGGTGTTGAAGCGGTAGCAACAACAACCCGGCCGACGTCAGCTGATCGCAGGCAGCTTTGCTGCTGTGCATGGCTGCCATGGCATCAGTGTGCCAATGCTGAAACGATGCACTGCAGGGTGAAAAGAGCCCCATTTTTAAATTCTTTTTTTAGCCGCCCTTGCACGGCCGGCGTAAACTTGTGTTTGTCCACAAAGCCAATGCCATTATGATTCGTTTTTTCCTTGCCTGTACGCTGTTGTCAGCAGCAGCAGGCGCATACGCCCAGCAAATGCCCGCCATTATACCACAGCCACAGCAAATGCAAGTGAAAACCGGTGCCTATACCCTATCGCCGGCCAGCACCGTGTACGCTACAGGCAGTGCGCTGCAAAGCAGTGTAGCTACGCTGAACAACTATCTGAAAAAATACCATGGCTTTGAACTGAAACGTGCCAGCACTCAAAAAGCTGCCGTAACCCTGGTGATAGATGCCAAAGCAGGACCGGTAAGCGGCGCTTACCAACTATGGGCGGGGCCACAGGGCATTGAGGTACGCGGCCACGATGCTGCCGGTGTGTACTATGGTGTGCAAACGCTGCTACAGTTGCTACCGCATCAAAAAACAAAAGCCCTGCTGGTGCAGGTGCCGGCAGTGCAAATCACCGATGCGCCTCGCTTTCCTTATCGGGGTATGATGCTGGATGTTGCCCGCCATTTTCAACCGATCTCCTTCATCAAGCAAACCATCGATCAGCTGGCCATGCTGAAGATGAATGTGTTTCACTGGCACCTGACCGAAGACCAGGGCTGGCGCATTGAAATAAAAAAGTACCCGAAGCTGACGGAAGTAGGTGCCTGGCGTGATGGCACCATTGTGGGCCGCTACCCCGGCACTGCCAACGATAATCAACGCTACGGCGGCTTTTATACGCAAGAAGAAATTAAAGAAGTAGTGCGCTATGCGGCCGAACGCCACATCACAATAGTACCCGAAATAGAAATGCCAGGGCACAGCGGTGCCGCTATTGCAGCTTATCCTTTTCTAAGCTGCTTTCCGCAGGAGGAAACAATGATACCAAAGCACCCGTCGGAAGCGGCCAAAGCCAAAAAGGGAAAGAAAGTAATGGAGAGCTGGGGCGTGTACGAAGATGTGTTTGCACCCACCGAAGAAACCTTTCAGTTTTTGGAAGATGTGATAGATGAAGTAGCTGCACTGTTTCCGGGAAAGTATATACACATAGGTGGTGATGAATGCCCCAAAGAAGCCTGGAAGCGCAGCGCCTTTTGTCAGCAACTCATTAAAGAAAAAGGACTGAAAGATGAGCATGGGCTGCAGAGCTACTTTATACAGCGCATGGAAAAATACATCAACAGCAAAGGCAAGCAGATCATTGGTTGGGATGAAATATTGGAAGGTGGACTGGCACCCAACGCCACGGTCATGAGCTGGCGGGGCGAAGAAGGTGGCATAGAAGCTGCCAAACAACAGCACGATGTCATCATGACCCCGACCTCGCACTGCTACCTCGACTACAGCCAGAGTAAAAACGAAGACAGCGTCACCATTGGCGGCTACATTTCACTGGAAAAAATATATGGCTACGAGCCCATCCCGGCCGAGCTACGGGGTACGCCGGCGGCCCGCTTTGTACAAGGCACCCAGGCCAATGTGTGGACTGAATACATGCGCTACCCGGCCAAAGTGCAGTACATGATTTACCCACGGTTGGCAGCACTGGCTGAAGTAGCCTGGACCCGGCCTGATCAAAAAAACTGGGAACAATTTCAGCAAAAGCTACCCTCGTTTTTCCAGCGGCTCGACCGCATGAAAGTGAGCTACAGCAAAGCTTTTTACGACATAGATGCCAGCATAGAACGCCGGCCAGACGGCGCCGGTGTACAGTGGAAACTGCAAACAAAAAATGCCCAGGGCAAACTGATGGTAACAGCTCCCGGCAAAGCACCCATGCCGTATGCAGGCCCGGTCAGCATCGATCAGTCGGGCACCTGGACAGCCAGTTTGCAGGAAGGCGGCAAAACAGTATCGACCGTGACACAGCCATTTAACCTGCACAAAGCAGTGGGCAAACCCATCTCTGTAGTCACTCCACCTTCAGCCAAATATCCGGGCAATGGTGGCGTACAGGGCCTTGTAAATGGTGCAGCCAGCCATAGGGGCATGAATAGTACCGAGTGGTGTGGCTGGGAAGGCAAAGACATGGAAGCGGTGATTGATCTGCAAGAAGTACAAAGCATCAGCAGCGTGGCTTTGTTTACCATCGAATCGCCGGGCAGCTGGATCTACCGGCCGTCGGTCGTACAAGTATTGATCAGCGAAGACGGTAGCAATTATCAAAAAGTGGCCGATATGCAGGTACCGGCCGCTGCCGACGATCAATTCAGAACGGTGGGCCTATCATTTAAAGCAGCCAAAGCACGTTTTGTAAAGGTGATAGCCCAACATTTCGGCATCATACCCACCGGACTACCGGGCGCCAGCAACCATGCATGGATGTTTATTGATGAAATAATGGTGAACTGATAGCAGGGTGCCACAAAAAAGCGCAGCAGATTAGAGGAACCTGCTGCGCTTTTTTATAGAAACAAGACTGCCGATCAGCTCTCTTTTTGCAGCTGCTTGCTGGCGGCATTCATATCATCCTTGTACTTACTCGGGCATTTCAGCAGTATATCGTCGCAGTGAAAGCCGTCTTCTTTCATGCGGCCTTTCAGTACCACCCGTTCGCTTACTTCCAGGTCGGTAGGTTTGGGCTTGTTGCTGATGACCCTGGTGATGCCGCCCAACGAGTCGATCACGGTGAATGCGCAGGTATTGGGATCTTTCAGGGGGTCGTATTCGATAGGTTTGCTGCGGTCGAGCTTAGCAATAAGGTGCACGTAGGTACCGGGCTTTTCTTTGGCCGAGGCAATGGTATCGTACGTGGTAAGATCGGTGGTAAAGCTGATCATAACGGCTATGGCTACCGCTACCGCTACTAACAGAAAAATGTGTAGTTTTTTCATACAATCTTCTTCTTCAATTATCAGATCTGCCGGGCAAATGTACAAGCTTTGGCCGGCAGCACTTTGCACCACAAATAGTTAAATGCCAACCCTGCCTTAGCAAATGCAGGCCGATGCCGCAGACTTTGTACTTTTGCGGCCCTCGCAATGAATAGCCCCATGGCCGACCTTTCCAACTTTGATGTGAACTGTGCCGGCAACCCCAACAATAACATCTTTGGGTTGCCCTTTTCAGAAGCCGATGCCCGGCTGGTAATAGTACCGGTACCCTGGGAGGTAACCGTGAGCTATGGGGCAGGCACCTCCCGGGCGCCCGACCAGGTGTTTAAAGCCGCTCTGCAGGTCGATATTTTCGACCCCGACGTACCCGATGGTTGGAAATCAGGCTTTTACATGCGGCCGGTAGACCGAAAAGTGATGCTGAAGAGCGACTACCTGCGCAAAGAAGCCGAGCTGTTTATCGACTTTGT
>JALOMC010000021.1 GCA_025455665.1 Chitinophagaceae bacterium
ATGCGGCATGTGCTGCCGGCGGGCGGCGCTGGCTTGCGCTACCTGCTGTTTCCCAAAAAAGACATCTTTGTGCGCCTCGATCTGGCCTTTACCCGCGAAGGCGCCAACTTTTACATTTTTACCGGCGAAGCCTTTTAGGGCCGCTGCTGCGCCAGCCTGATGCGACGGCCGGGCGCTACCTGTACCTGGGCAGGGCTTTCAGCGTTGATGCTTCTCACATTGGCATCGGTATCTATCACAATATTGTGCCGGATGCTGACCGCTGTGGTAGTGCCAGGTACCCGGCCCGTATTCCACACCGCCGGATTGCTCCAGTTGCCAGCTTGTATGGTAAAGGCTGCAGAGTCGGGTGTGCTGGCCAGTATGCTTACCAGGGTGCCCGGTTCGTTGCTGTAAATACCATTGGCAGCTTGTACAACAATGCTGAAGCTACTGCTGGCGGCTCTGTTGGGGGCTTGATACCGCAGGACAAAATCGACCGAGGCACCGGGCGCTAATGTGCCGGCAAGCAGCGAATCGCTGCCGATGAAGCTGAAACCATCATCGGGCGCTGTGGCCTTGAAACGTAGTTGGCTAAAGGCTTGCGTACCGTGGTTGGTAAAGCGATACTGCAGGCGGCCCGTGTCGCCGGCCCGATAGCTGGTGGCTATTTGAAAATCTGTTTTGCTGAGATAGGGCGGGCTGCTTACACAATTATTATTGATGAGTTGAGCAACTTGTCTGACGGCATCTACCGCCGCAAAATTTTGTGCAATAAGGCCGGTGATAGAAGAGTCGAGGGTATTGGCCGCTGCTGTTTTTTGTGGCGATAAGATGTAGCCAAGGTTATTCAATTCAAAAGCGAAGCGAACATTTCGTTGGGTGGAAACAGTTTGCTGCAAGCTCTGTCGAAAGGCAGCTGCACTGCCCGCTACGGTGTTGATGCTGGCTGTATGCCGGGCCAATAGCTGGCCAATCACTTGTTGCAGCTGTTGCTCATACAGTTCGGCTGCAGCGTTGAGCGATCGGACTCTTCGCGAAAATTCAACAGCGGTATCGAAGCTGCCCCGCACATACACCCGGTAGGCATTCAGGGCCTGTTGGTATTGGCGCTGTGCTTGCTCCAATGCCAGTAAACTAATACTGCTACAAGAGGGGCCACTCAGTACCTGGCGTTTTTGAATAGAAGGGAAGCCTGTTTTGGTAATCACATCATCCGAAAAATTGCCCACCTTGAACGCCGATGAAACAGCCAATACCATGCTTGGCCCTTTGAAGAGTGCCAGATTGCTACCCTCCAGTACAAGGCTGATGGTGCGAAGAACAGGTGCTGCTTCGGCCAGCAACACTGTACTGAGTGCCAGCTTGCTGGCGGTGCTTGTTAGCTCCGCCATGGTCTTGGTCGATTCCGAAAGATCAGAAAGTATTTCAATGGCATCTTCTGCTTCCTCGGTTTCATCAATGGCCTGACGAAGGAGAGAGTTCGTACCGTTGTCAGTAAAGAATCCTTTGTCGTACACCTTTTGATAAGCCAAGGCATACGTTGATCCGGAAGTGGCCTCTGCCGCCTTTTGCCCCAATTTCAGAATGAGTTGTTTGTGTTTGGTACGGGCATAGTACTTGTGATAGAGCGCACTGACCGCATTTTCCAAATTTTTCACCACAGCCTTCACCAGTGCTTCTTTCAAGGCTGCTATGTCCTCATTTTCTTCTTCTTCTCCATCATCCTCTTCTTCGGCTGTTTTTTTGTTTTCTACCAGGTCTTTAGCATGATCTATCGACATGTCAACGGCCTTTTTTACGATATCGTAAATAGCTTTCCCATTGGAATCGAGCAACGGTTCTCCAAACTCGTCTTTGGCATCACGAATATTTTCTGCCAGCATTTCATCTATCTTTTCTTTCACCATATCAAACGCCTCTTCGATGCCTTCATCTATCAAATCGCCCACCTCCTTTATAAACTGTTTTTTTACAGTCGGGGTGTTGTCTAAGTTGGTGCCGGCTGTTTTCCAAAGTTTTTTGAATTTCTGAAGACTCTTCAGTGATCCGGCCAGTTCAGTAACGGCCGTTACTACTTCTACCGCACCACTCACTGCTTTTTCAGCCAGTCTGTTTGATAGCAGTCCTATTTCATGAATAGTGACGAGGTCGAGATAATACTGGGCAAGATTTTCTACCTGTTTTTGGTGGTCTGCGGCCAACAGTTGCTTAAATGGCGCATACGCTGCTCCGTATTTCGAAGTATCAAACAGGTCTACCTGATAGGTCGGCGCTGGCCAGGGAAGCGCTTTCTCGATTTCGGGCAATACCAAATTCACGGTTTTGCTTGTCAATTCTTTTCGGAGCGAGTCGATATCATTAATGAGGCTATCGGGCATCATGATGGCACCCATGAAGGCGTTGGGTTTTACTTGCTCATAGCGGTACTTAAAATGCTTGTAGCTTACTTCTACCCGGTAGTTTTCGCTGCCATCAAATTTGGAAAGATTGAATTCGCCATTGTCATTTGTTTCCAGGCTATCCAGTCTGGTGCCGGCTGCATTGAACAGGACTGCCCTGGCACCTTTAATGGGGCGAGTGAAAAGGCGGGGTTGTAAGTCTGCCGGAAACTTTCCGACAAATACATTCACTACACGGGCGCCTATATTGAATATTTTGCCCACCCTGCTCACGCCTTTATCATGTGCCAGCCACACTTCCAGCCGGGCTGTGTCGTAGGCTATGTCGGTAATGTTCATGGTGGGTAGTCCATTGCTGGTATCGTATAGCGAGTAGGAGGAGCACTCGGTGAGCGGCCCTGCACCATCATATACCAGCAGCCCTTTGTTTGTGCCAATCCATATTTCACCATTCACCTCTGTTATGGCATTGAAATTGACGACCGCGTCTTTTGGAAAGGCAGAGTTCTGATCGTTGCAAAGTGTCCATGCACTGTTTTGTCCCTCCACTGTTGGCTCCATCACCGCAAATCCTTTTCCGCCACTCAGGCCTACATAGGTACGCCCGTCTTTGGCAGTCATGATGGCTCTTACAATAGTGCTGCTGCTGCTGGTGAAGGGGATGGGCGAGTTGGCCTCGGTAATGGTACCTGCCGAGGTGCCGGTGGCCGTATTCCAGCGCTGAATGTATGGATCAATGCATACCGTATTAATGCAGCTGCGCTGAAAGGCAGCCCACAACTCTTCGTTGCGGATGCCCACGGCACTTACGCGTCGTTCTCCTACATTGGCAGGTGTCAGGTTGGTTCGGGAAAAAACTTGTTCGGCCAGTGTCAGATCGGTCTCATACACGTCGCCTTCGCCAATAACGCCCGCTGCTGTTTGCGACACCGTGAGTGCCACATACAACTTACCATTAGGTGCAATGGCCAGACCATTGGCAAACCTCGAACTCAAGGTGCCATCAGCATCCAATTTCGATCCGAAGCGCTGTACATTGAACAGGTCGGCGATGCGGTATACTCCACCGGTGATAGCCTGCACCTGGCTGTGTCCATTGGAGGCCGACCAAAGACGGTTGTCACCATTGATGGGAGACACATGCAGATCACGATAGGTACTGTTGGGAAAGCGGTTAGAGGCGCTCCATTGGCCCTGATTGCATGCAGGGCCGGTGCGTGTAAACCGATAAAGGCCGCCGCTGCTGCCAGTGCCATCTGCTCCTGCCCACACTACTCCTTGTTTATCTACCACCACACTTCTGAATGCATTGGTCGTAAAAATGCCAGTAGTGGCCATATCAAACGTGCATACTTCAATACTGCTGTTGTCCAGCGCTCCATTCAGTACTTCTACCTTAAGCGTATAAAGGCATTCTCCATTGTCAATAGTAACGGTATAGGTACCCGGTCCTGCGTTTTTCGGGTCGGGTACATTTACCCATTCTACAAATGCTTCCTCGGGAAAGGGATAGATGCTGGTGAGGTCTTTTTTTTGACCACCGCAAACGGTGACTGTGGTATCATTGGCCCAGGAGTAGGGATCAATCGGCGTTACTTCAATAAACACTGTATCGCGGCACTGGTCAGTGTTTTCTACTATCAGCCGATGGATGCCCGGCGGTGCCTGTGTTGCATCGGGAATGCTCCAACGGGCTGTCACATTTGTAAAGGAGTACAGGATTTCCAGATTGGTTGTTTCGTTGGCGCACACTTCCAGGGGCAGGTCGGGTCCGAAGTTGGGTTTAATGGCCGGCACTACGTTGATCATGGCGGTATCCTTGGCACCGCATTGGTTGGTAACTATTATCCGATATTGCCCAATGCCTACAGCAGTAGGGGTGGCTACTTCAAAGCTGGCGCTAAGTCCTTGCAAATTATAAACGCCGTACAGGCTAAGGGTATTACCCGGGCACAGCTTTACAGTAGTATCGCTTCCAAGTTTGGGTTTCTTACATACTTCTACTAAGGTGGTATCGTAGCAGTTATTCTTATCCAGCCCAATGGCCCAGTACAAGCCTGGAGGTGCAGCAGTCGCATTGCTTGTATTCCAGGTTACCTGCCAGCCAGTGGTATCCAGCGCTGTGAAAAGATTGGCTTGCTGGCTGCTGTTGGTAGGTAAGATGGTATCGTTTCCCATCGACTTGTATGGAAATTCCTCCACCGTAATATTGGCAGTATCGCTACATCCGTCTTTTGTTACAATCCAAATTTGGTAAGTGCCTTTTTCAGCCAATGCTGGCGTACTGGTGCTCCAATTGGCACTGAAGGGGGCCGGATTGTAGAGAGGCGTCAGATCGGTTGTTTGGCCGCGACAAATTTTTACCGACTTATCGGCACCCAAGTTCGGAAACGGGTCAACATTGAATGGGATGCGCACAACAGCGGTGTCTTTGCAACCGTTTGGAAGCGTAGCCACCACCCGCAGCTTTACCTGATGAAAAATAATAGTATCGGGCAGGCCTGGCCGCTGGATAGTATCGGTGGCGGGTAGCATGGGTGTAGCCTCAAAGCTGGCTTGTGTTTGAAAGAGATTGCTGTAATCGATATTGGCCACAGCAGAGCACAGCACCAGTGGGCGGTCATTACCCAAAAAGCCTGGTGTACACTGCGCCTTAGCCGTGTGAGAAAGTGACAGGAAGGCGATGATGAGCAGAATCCAACTGGTTCCGACTATGACAATGCGTTTCTCCATGTGCTGCTTTTTTTACTCCTTCACTATTTTAAATTCTTGCTGCTGTCCATCGCTACTGCGCACTACCAGCAGGTACAGGCCCTGTGGCAGCTGTTGGGTGGGGATGGTCAGGCTGGTAGTGCCGGGCTGCACAGTTTGCTGGCGTTGCAGCAGCAGCCTGCCCTGCAGGTCGGTCAGCTGTAGCTGGTACTGTGCGGCAAAGGGGGTCTCCAGCTGCACCTGTAGTTGCTGGCGTACCGGGTTTGGATAAGTGCTGATGCGAACCTGTGCCAGTTCTTTGCGCAGCAGTACCACCTGGCTGTAGCTATGGCTGCCATCTATATCTACCATGCGCAGGCGATAGTAGAGTTGGGTGGACGGCAGTTGTACAAACTCGGCATCCGTGTATTGATATTGGTGCACGGCACTGCCATTGGTAGCCCTGATAGTAGCAATAGCGCTGAAACGGCGACCGTCCGTGCTACGCTCCAGTTCAAAGTGTTTCACATTTACTTCGTTGCTGGTGCGCCACTGCAGCAAAGCGCCCTGTGGTTTGGCTGTACCAGTAAAGGAGAGGAGCGTAAGTGGCAGGGCAGCATCAAAGCGCAGGCTATCTACGTTGTTCAGTTCATTGAACTCAGGCGGGATAGCGCCAGCTATTTCGGTAATGATGGTGCCAATGGCTGCCGGTATGCGCCAGCGCAAACTCATCCGCGTACTGTCGTTCGATTCTAAACCTATCCGCAGGCTATCGATCAGGATTTTCTCGCCACTGCTGTTGCGGTAGAAGAAGCGAACCCAGGCTGCACCGCCATCGCCACCGTAGTTGCGGATGTAGTAGCGAAGATTGACGGTATCGCCTACACCGAAGCCTGCTGGCTGGATGCTGATGCCCTCGGCACGGGCACTGGCAAAGTCGGGCGCAGCGCCTACTATGATGGCACGGGTGGCCTCGTTGTTTCCTTTGCGCCGCTCAGTTACCTGGCGCTTTATGTCGGCCGTCAGTTTCACAATCTTCGGACCTACAATGCCCGATGCGTATGAACTGGTAGCCAGTACGGTGGTGTCTTGTCCGGGGTATAAGCTGTCAATCGGAATATCGATGCCGAGTTGCACATCATCGACCCAAAACCGCACTACCGATGGAGGTGCCGGTGCATCGCCTTCGTTTACAATGCTGCCTACTACAGTAATGGGTTGGTTAGGCAGCGGGTTCAGATTGCTTGGTGCAATGTATTGGCTGAGCACTTCCAGATCGGCAATGGTGCGGCGGGCATCTACATGGATATTACCAATATTGTCGCGTTCATTGATCTCGCATATTTCTCGGGTATAGTCGGCAAATGCGTTTACAATAAAACGACCAACGGTATCAAAGGCGTAGAAAAAGCCGGTCTCTTTTGCTTCGCCGGCTCTCAGCAGCGGCACTACATCCGTACCCAGTATCTGTCCGTTTAGTTTAAACTGTACCTGCACGTTCCGGGCATCGCGGCTACCGGTATTGCGCACCGTGGTGGCCAGGTAGGTAAGCACACCTTTGGGTGCTACATAGGGCAGGCAGTTGATGGTACCCAGCGGATCATCATTGTTGAAGAAGCCTGCACCGAGGTTATCAAGTTCGTCATCGCAGCTGCGGCCTGCGTTGATATTGATGCCATAGTACGCTGTATCAAAGTTGTTGATTTCGCTGGCTTCATCTACCTCTTCTTCACTGTCTACTTTGGCTGTTATCATCACCGGGCATGGGTTGGTGGGTACTGTAAAGGCCGGAGACAGTACTGTTACTTGTTGCTGTGTGTTGAGTGAGGATACATTGACCGCACTTCCCATCAAGGCTCCATTGGCCCTGAACTGTACAGCAAAAGGTGAGCGGGCTGGCGTGCCAATATTGGTGATAGGTAAAGAGAAGTTGACCTGCATGCCAGGATTGGCCGAACTGGAGCTTGGGCGAATATTGCCTTGCCGGCCGGTTGGGCCTACTACGATATCTGGCTTGGGTACACAGAAAATGAATTCGTACTTGTTATTGGTTTCTACCAGCTCGGGTACTTCCTGACGTACATCGGCCAAAGCCGTCAGGTAGTGGCAGCCGGGTTCCCAAAGCGGGTTATTGTAGCGAATAGCACCAACGCCTGTCGGTGGCAGGCTCTCGACCAGTAGTGAGTCGATCAGTACTTTTTCCTGATATCCCGGTAGCGAATCGTAGAGATACAGTGTGAACCTACCCGCCGGTGTACAAACCGACTCGTTGGCAAACGGTACCACGAAGCTGGTAGCACCAGTGCGGGAATAGCTACGAAGCTCGATATCTGGCAGGTCGCGTGTTACGGAGAAGGGTTGTGCGGTAGCTTGCTCTATACGCTGCCCATTCAGGTAATACACATGATTCATACTTACCTCATGCTGGCCTAGTGGCAAACCAGGAATGGTATACGTGTAGCGTTTCGAATCACATGTGTAAATGGAGTCCTCTATATGAGTGGCTACCAACTGTCCGTTGAGGTACAGCGTGATGGTATCATTGTACACGGTGGGGGCGCAAATGATTTCTCCGGTCGAGCGGTCTACCTCAAAGTTGGCAATGCTTGCAGTCAGGGTCATGGGTTTGTTCTCCAGCTTGCACAAATCAAGGCCCAGGGCTTGCTGCAAACGGGCTGTGCGTATACAGCCGTCGCATGGGCGCAGTACCGTGCCGGTAGATAGCGGGCTGGTGAGGGTAAAGTCGGTTATTTCAATGCTGTAGTTGTACAGTACATCGCACAGGTAGCCTTTGCAGCCTGCAGGGTCTACATCACGGGCACAAGGATCGTCGTACAAATAGAAGTTGCCGTTGATATCCGTGGTGGTCTTCAGTGTACCAAATGGTGTGTTGATGGTGACTTCGGCACCTTCTACCGGTGGGGTACCTGCCAGGTTCAGGCCGCGGTAGGTGGCACGGCCGCTGTAGGTTACTTTTCCTTTCAGGCAGCCGCTGGGCACTGCGGTTTGTACCACATCAATAGTGCCTGGAACAGTAAAGTCGCCCACTATCACCGGCCTGCTGGCATAGTTATTCAGCAGGTTGCCCTCACCCAACGTATTGGCACTGTCAATCCACACCTTGATGGGGTAAAAACCATCCGGAGAAAAATTGAGTGTATGCGATACAGATACCGAGGTTTTTCCGTCTATGAAAGGAATGGTATCGTTGAAGAGGAAAAGACTGTCTTTGTAGTAGAAGCGCAACGGCACATTGGCAGCAGCATAAGGCGAGTTGTTGTTGATAGTCACTGTCACCGTAAAGTCTTCGTTGACAGCAGGATTGGGTTTGCTGAACTGGATGTCGCTGGCAAATACATGCAGGTCCAGCACTTCACGGGTGACAATGGGGCCGGAGCGATAAGGCGTCAGCAATGCATCATTGCCATTGGCATCGGTAGCAAAAAACTGGTATCCGTAGTTTTCGCCTACGGGCAAGAAGGTGCTGTACGAGTACACTTCGCCCGTTATCCAGTTACTGCCGGCGCCCTGCTTGGTCATGCTAAAGAGATCTTCACCTTCATCAGCATAGTCGCCATCTTTATTTTTATCGATACCCACTTTAGGAAAACCCGCCATGGGTGCAACGCCGTTGGGGTGCTTGTACACTACGCTGTAGGTATAAAATGCAGGTTGGCCCACTGCCGGGTTTACCCCCGATTGGCCATCATACGGTGCACGGCCTACAAATTCCAGTCCGGGCGGGTTGCCCGGTATTACACCACTGCCCGATACCAGGGCTCGCAACAGGCCGAGGCCGGGCGTATTGGTACGTACCGTAATGGTGCCGCTGTAGGCTGCCACTGCCGTTGGGTTGAATCGCACATTCAGGTTGGCGGTGCCACCCACCGGTATATCCAGTATGCCACTGGTACTGCCGGTAAAGCGGGTGCTACTGCTGCTGACCGAAGTAATGCGGATAGCGATATTGCCCGTGTTGCGTATTTGCAACGGTTGCGTTACAAAAGTGTTGCGGGGTACTTTGCCAAAGCTGTACGATGCTGGTACCACCGTCCAGGCAGGTGCCGGGGTGGCACCAGTACCACGCAGCGCAATATTGAAAGTGCCGGCACTGGTTTGTACTTGCATTTCGCCCTGGTAAAACAGGCTGGCGGTGGGGCGGAACCGCACTGGTATTTGTACGCTGGTGCCGGCGGGCAGCGTGGCTGGTGTGGCAAAGCTGGTACTGAAGGGCAGGGCCACACCTGCGACGCTGGTGATGGTTTCGCTGAGGGTACCCGTGTTGGTAATGCTGAGCAGGAGGGTGCGTGTGCTATCTATCACCACCCCTTCAAATTGTAGGAAGCCGGGCGAAAGGGTGAGGTTGCTGAAATTGACTTGTACCTGCACCGTATCATTAGCTGTGCAGCCGCTGGCACTGGTGCCAGTCACTATAAATTGGCTGGTAGTGGTAGGCGCTACTACTATAGCACTGGTAGTGGCACCCGTACTCCAGCGATAGGTGCTGGCGCCGCTGGCTTGCAGCGTAGCACTACTGCCGCGAAGGATACTTTGATCGGGCCCGGCCTGTACTACCGGTAGCGGCTGTACAAATACGGTGGTTTGCAGCTGGCGGGTGCTGCAGTTATTGGCATCGGTGAGGGTGGCAGTGTAGGTGGTGGTGGTAGCAGGTGCTACAGTGTAGGTGCTGCTGGCAGGGCCATTTTGCCATTGGGTAAAACCAGCACCATTGGTGCGCAACACTACGCTTTGTCCCACGCAGATGCTTGTATCCCGGCTGATGCTGAAGCTGGCAGGTGCATGCCGCACTACCGATGCCAGCAGCGAATCGTTTTGCGGTCGCTGATCGCCGGCCAGTTGGGAGCGCAGCAGTACCTGGTAGGCCACCCCCGTTTGCGGGAAAATGCCGGTGGTAGCAAAAGTGAAGCTGGCATTGCTTCCCGGGGCAATGGTGCCGGTAAAAGTTTCTGTTACCGGTGGATTGTTTCCTATCTGGTATGAGATCGGGAAATTGGAAGCAGGCTGCGTACCTGTGTTGCGCAGGTCGACACTGATGGCGGCATTTACGCCGGTTTGGCAAGCATTGGCGGGTGCCGTCAGTGCTATTACTTGTACATCGGCAGCAGGTGGCGGCGTTACCACAAAGCTGGTATTGGCAGTAGCAGCCGGCAGGTAGTTGGCGTCGCCGGCTTGTGTGGCATTGATGCTCACAGTACCACCGGCCCCCAGCAGGCTGATGGTATTGCCACTGATGCTGGCTACTCCGCTGGTGGGTACCGTTTGTACACTCAGTGCCACCGGCAAGCCCGAACTGGCAACCGCCAATACGCTGAAAGGAACATCGCTGAAGCTTTTGGTGCCGGGCGTTTGCAAACTAATGCTTTGGCTGGCTTTTGCTATTACCAGGTTGGCACTGGCACTGCCCTGAAAATTAGCGGATGTAATGGTGGCTACTACCAGGTAAGTGCCAGCGTTTACCGGAGCGGTGGTGCTGCCGTTGTAGGTGAGTGCCACATTCAGGCCCAGTGGCGTAGTAGTGGCCAGGGCTTGCTTGCCGGTGCTGTCAAATACATGGCTGAGATTACTGATAACTACTGCAGCCGCTGCTCTGTTTACCACGATGCTTTGGGTGGCTTCTGCTGCATTAAAGCTGGCATTGCCTTCTTGTACTGCTTTTACTACGATGGTGCCGGCACCTGCGATGGTCACGGTATTGCCAGCTATGCTGCCGGGGCCGCTTACAATGCTGTAGCTGCTGATGCTAAGGCCTGAGCTGGCTGTAGCCGATATAGTGAAGGGCGCATCGCCAAATATTTTGGCAGGTACATTGGTAAAGCTGATTGTTTGATTGCTTTTGGCCACCGGTACATTTACCGGCGTACTGCGGTTGCCCGTACCACAGTTGTTGGTATAGGCCACACTAAAGTCGCCAAAGTCAGTATTGGCGATGCTGATGCTTTGGTTGGTAGCGCCGGGTAGCAATGCATCGTTGCGGTACCACTGCCAGCCGCTGGCGCCTGCGGTGAGGCCCGATGCTGTAAGGGTGCGGCCGGCAAGGCTAATGCCTGGTATCAGGCTGGGTGGTCCGCTTACTACGTTTACCGATAGTGCAGTGCTGTTGCCCGTACCACAAGCATTGCTGGCGGTAGCCGTCAATACATGTGTGCCAATGGCGTTCCAGTTTACTACTGTATTGGTACCGGTAGATGGGCTGATAGTGCCACCACTGGCTACATTCCATTGGTAGCTGATGCCCGGCGCAGCACTTGCTATGCTGTACTGCTGGCTGCCAAGGCATACATTGTTGTTGCCAGTGATGCTGAAGCTGGCAGCGGGAACGCGGTTAATGGTGAGTGGCAGGCTGGTATCGCTGATATCGGCAGGGGCACTGGCCAGTATGCGAATGCGGTAGTTGCTGCCGGCTGCCGTGCCGGCTGGTATGGTAGCATTAATGCTGCCGGCAGTTGTGCCACTCAGGGTACCAATCACAACAGGTGCATCAAAGTTGCCGCTGGCATTGCTTAGCTGGGCTGTGTATACGTTTCCATTGTTGTAGGGCAGGTTAATGGTAAATGGAATGGTCACATTGCCACCGGCACAAATACTGGATGGCGTAAGAGTGCCCACCGAAATCAAGAGCTCAGTAGCTGGCGGACGGGTGAAGCTACCAACATTGGTAATACTCCATTTGCCATTGGCATCCTGGCTGCGCAAAAACAAGAAATGCCGCCCCACGCTATACACGCTGATGTCAACTGGTACCGCTATATCAGCCAGTTGTGCGCCGGCACTTATCGGAATATTGATGCCGTTGCCAAAGCCCGGATCATTGTCTACAAAGTATTCAGCTTTTACAATGTTGGCAGCTGCCGCAGCCACGCCTGGCCTGAAAAATGGCAGTCGGTTGCTGATGCTCCATTTGCCTTGTGCATCTTGCGAACGAATCACCAGCGTATGTAGCCCTGCTGTGATGCCGGAAAGATCCACCAGTACAGTTTGGTTGCTGATGTTGGTACTGGCGGCTACGGGGATATTGATAGCATTGCCAAAGCCCGGATCATTGTCGATATAGTATTCTGCTTTGGTCACCTGCGGCAGCGCAAGGCCTGCGGCACTGGTTTTGAAAAAGCTGGCCCGGTTGCTCACACTCCAGTTGCCATTGGTACTGCGGCTGCGAATGAACAAATTGTGAAAGCCATCGCTGATCTGGCTCAGATCGATGCTGGCTGATTGATCGGCGAGGTTGGTGCCCGGTGTAATGCTGAGTGCCTGCGCATTGCCAAAGCCTGGATCGGTATCAATGAAATATTCTACCCTGCTGACCGGGCTGGTTGCCAGGTTTGATAAGTCGGCTTTGAAAAAGCCACTCCGATTGCTGATGCTCCATTGCCCAGCTGCATTACGGGTACGAATAAAAAAGTGGTGAAAGCCCGCACTCACATTATTCAGCGGCACCACCACCGATTGATTACTGATGTTGCTGCCGGCTGCTATGCTGATGGGTGTGGCGTTGCCAAATCCAGGATCTGTATCGATGAAATACTCGGCCGCACTGATATTGCTTAATGTGCTGCTAACAACACTGGTTTTAAAAAAATTGGCACGATTGGTTACACTCCATCTGCCGTTGGCATCCTGGCTGCGTACAAACAGACTGTGTAGTCCGTCGCTAATGTTGGTAAGATTGATGGCAGCTGTTTGTTTGGCTACATTGGTTGATGGGCTGATGTTGAGTTGTATCGCATTGCCAAATCCCGGATCATTGTCAATGTAATATTCTGCCTTTGCTATTTGAGGTGTGCCGGTATTGCCCAACCGGCTGATGAAAAACGGCGAACGGTTGGAGATACTCCATCTGCCATTTGCGTCTTTGCTGCGCAAATACAAGTAATGAAAGCCACTGCTCAGACCGGCAATATTGATGCTGTGTGTTTGGTTGGCAATATTGCTGGCAGCTGCTACAGGTATCTGCTGCCCTTGTCCAAACCCCGGGTCGGTATCTATAAAATACTCCACCTGGGTAATGCTGGGTTGCGCAAATACAGGGGTGCTGAACTGGCTGGCCATGGCCAACAAACACAGGTAAAATATCAGGCGGATGGTAGGCTTCATGGGGGGCGGAGCGTAGGGGTGGCAAAAAGAAACAGCAATGCGGTCAGGCATCGTAGCAAAGCGCTATCCGATGCCTGTGCTTGTATGAATTGACCGGATACTACAGCAATTAGTTATTGCTACGGGTGCTGAAGGTGATGGTCATGCTGTTGCCAGCAGGTGCAGCCGGTACGGTAAGGCGATAGATGGAAGGAATGGCAGGAGTAGCGCCCAGGCGGTAGGGATTGCCACCGCCAAATGCGCCACAGTCAATACCACCTTCGCCGGCACCCAAAGCAGGGCTACCCGGGCGAAGCTGAAAAGCATTGTCTACAAAACCGGCATTGGCATTCAGAAATATCGTACTCATATCGGCAAACGTGAAACCGGAGGGAGGAGTGCCGGTGCCGGGTGCAAAGTTGTTGCCCACGTTGCAATTGACGAATGAAGTATTCAATGACCGGTTGAAGATATTGTTGGCCACCACACTGTTGTTAATGGCCGCTGCATCATTGGCATTACCAGCCCTGATAACGTTGTTGGTGATAACGCCATCCGAAGATGCATCGGAAGCCACAAGGCCCCAGATGATATTGTTACTGATGACGATGTTATTGCTGTTATTGGTAAATCTGATCGATGTGACCATGCTACGGCTGATGACAATATTGTCAGCATTGTTGATTTCAATGTGTGGTCTGCCGCAGCAGTTAACGTTGTCAAAGCTGCCGGCAGCATCGCCCACACAGCCGGTCAGCGTTATGTTGGCTACCCCGGTGCCGATGTTGATGCCATCAGCAAATCGTACACTGATGACGCTTCCATTGGCACCAGTGTTATTGATACTGATGTTGCCAACAAATGCATGCTTGGGATCGGCTTGCAGGTCGGGGTTGGCGGTCGAAAAGGCACCGGTGCCCAATATCACCAGTCGCTTGGTCATGCTCAGATTGCCGTAGCTGTTCAGGCTGGGCTCCAGGTGAATGGTATCGCCGGGGGCAGCGCCATTGTGGGCAGCCTGCAGGGTAGTAAAATCGGCGGTTACGCCAGTACTATTGTTGACCCGCCATATTTTGGCCTCGGCGGCGGGCAGATTCAGCAGGGTAGTCAGTACCAGGGCAGAGAGTAGTCGGGTCATGTTGCAGCTATTTTGTGGTTTGAAGATGAATGACAACACCTCGTGAAGGGGTTATTCAAAACTCTTCTTTCTGGCAGCTCCAGTCAATCGCTATTTGTAGGGATAGAAACTGGCTGATGACGACTATTTAAGGCTTTCCGGTTGCTGCAGGGTATTTTCCATCCCTTTTCTTAGTTGCCGCTTACTTGCAGGTTGGCGCCTGTGGCTACTTGCACGCTGGCGCCACTTGCAATGGTCAATTGTCGCACATTTACCTGCCCGTTTATCACCGGAAATCGTGGCACAGCGGCGGGGATGGTCACCTGGCTATCCTGCGTCGGAACGCCATTGCTCCAGTTGGCAGCATTGGCCCAATCTGTATTGGCAGCACCTGTCCAGGTGGTAGCACTGGCAGCCGGCTGTAGCTTCCATATTTCGCGGCCGGTTTCAGGTGTTGTCAGTGCAAAAAACAGAGCGCCATTCAGCTCACGAAAAGAGGTAATGTCTGAACTGGTAGTACCGGCACGCAAATCGGCCACCAGTTGGGTGCCGGCGTTGGTGCCATCCGTCACCCATATTTCACGGCCATTGGTGCCATTGCTGGCGGTAAAGTAAAGGCGATTGCCCAGCGGGGCAAAGGTGGTGGGTGAGGAAGAAGTGATGCCGGGA
>JALOMC010000260.1 GCA_025455665.1 Chitinophagaceae bacterium
AGCACGTCGCTCATAGGGCCCTGGCCCCAATCATTGATATTGCCTCGCAGGAAAGCTTCGCCATAGCCGCCACTGCCCCGGGGGTTGGCATATACCACCGCGTAGCCTTTGGCGCAGTAGTATTGGTATTCGTGCCACATGCTGCTTTCGCCGGGGCCCCACATGGCGCTGGGGCCACCGTGTATTTCTAAAATGGTAGGATACTTTTTGCCTGCCTGCCAGTTGGCCGGCTTCATGACCCAGTATTCCACCTCCATCCCTTTTTCATTTTTAAAGCTGCGCTTTTCGGGGAAGCTCAGCGTCTTCTTCGACACCCACTCGTGGTTGAATGCGGATACCCGCTGCTGATTGGCGGCATTGCCGTCGGCCAGGTACAGCTCAAACGGATTGGCTACTTCGGTTTTTACAAACAGCAATTTGCCCGCTTCTTCTTCAAAAGCACTCACGCCTTCGTTTACCGATGTCAGGGCTTTCATCGGCGCTCCAATCAATGCTGCCAATGCTACGGTCGAACGGGATGGCAACCAGCTGGCTGCGGCTACCCCCCAACGGCAGCAGGCCTAGTTGGCGCTGGCTTACAAAGCTGGTTTTGCCATAGCCCAGCAGCATCCAGCGGCCCGAAGGCGATAGGCTGACGCCGCCAAAGGCGCTATCGGCGGCGCCCAGCAGCTTGCGGGTTTGGCGGGTGCTGGCATCTATCAGGTACACGGCGCTTTCCAGCTGTGCCAGATCGGGGTGCTGCGCAAAATCGTTGGCTGCTTCGGCTACTATTTGCTGGCCATTGCCTACCCACTGTGCATTGCCAAAGCTGTGGTAGCCACTGGTGACGGGTAGCGGCATGGCCCCTGGCCGGGCTTCCATGTGGTACCAATGTGTAAAGCTGATAGCGCCGGATACCTGCGCCTCTTGCTGAAAGTTCAACTTGTTGATCACCTTGGCCTTGCTGTCTTTTTCATTTTGCGCCAGCCAGGCCCGCACGGCAGCCATATTGCCATCGGGGTCGGGGCTGGCCGGGGCTGCAGTCAGGTGCTCATTGGCCGCAAAGCCGGGCTTTTGCAGGCTCCAGGCGGGGGCGGGGCGGCCGCCATTCAGCAGGCTGTCTTTTTGCAGCTCGGCCAGCGATACGCTGGTGCTGAACAAGATGCGCTTGCCATCGGCACTCCACTGCGGGCTGCCGGCACCGGTAGCCAGCCTGGTGAGCTGCGTTGGCTCGCCGCCCTCGGTTAGCGAGAGGCTGAAGATTTGTGGCTTTCCATCAACAGCACGTACAAACAACACTGTGCTGCCGTCGGGCGATACAGCAGGTTGGGATGCGCCGGCTGCCTGCGAGGTGAGCTGGCGCGGCTGGCTCTTGCCATCCAGCACCAGCAGCCATAGCTGCGTTTGGTAGGGGTATTCCCATTTGTTTTTTTCATCGGGCACACTGCTGGTCACGGTAAACACCGCCTTGCTGCCATCGGCCGCTACATCCACGCTACCGGGCTGCTTTATCTTCAGCATGTCTGATAGCTGAATAGTGGGCGACTGGGCCATGGCCACCAACAGTTGGAAAGTGCCGAGCACTGCCAGCATTGTTTTTTTCATAAACAGATACGATTAAAGTATCCGGCAAGATAGGGCTGAACGCTTTGTACAAGTGGAGGCGGCTGCACCAGCAGCTGCCACATGGGTACAGCCCCGGCTTTGCGCAACGCAGGGACGGATATTTTGTATGATGATGCGACGCCGATGCCGCTGCGGCTACTGCCTGCTTCAGACGGTGGCCGCGGTGTGCCAACTGGTATGATGTGGTGAGCTCTCACCCGATAGCAGATCGGCAAACTGAAAATGGCAGCTACCATCCGATGGCAGCTGCACACTGCTGATGCTGATGGTTTCGATGCCGTTGGGACGTTTCATCCGAATATTCATACCGGCATCGCCCTCGCCGGCATGCAGGTGAAACTGCCACACAGCCTCCCAACCGGCTGTGGCCAGGTGCTGCTGGCACCAGTGTGCAAACCATTGTTGGCGACGGGCCCGCATAGCTGCATCATACAGCGTGGCTGAGCTCCACAAGCGTGGCTGCTCCGATGCGTAAACAGCCTGGTGCGGTCGTTGGCCATCCCACCGTAGCTCATACAAGCGTTGGTCCTGCCATAGTACCAGCGTAAACGGTTCTATCTTTTGTAAATCATAGGTGGCAAAAGCGGTGACGGTATCCTGCTGCTGAAACAGATCGAGCAGGACAAGCCCACGGCTGCGCCGATAAGGCGGTTGGGACACATGCCTTTCAAAAGCACCATTCAGCAGTATGGCCACACGGCCCTGTGGGCAGGCAGCCATCCAGGTACCACCAGCGCCGGCATCGGTAGGGTAGTACAGGCGGCTGCCATTGGGCATGGTATGCCAGCTGGCATGGCTCTTTGGCCGCCGGTGGAGTTGCTCATCGCGGCTGCTGGTAAGGTATACAGCACCCTCGCTGCCGGGTACAAAAGTTACTGTGCACATGCCGTTTCACGATGCTTGATGGTAGATACAGCGATCCCAAACTGTGGGTGCACCACAGCCTCGGGCCATTGGGCCAGTGCAATGCGCATCAGGGCCATGTGGTGAATGAGATGCTCAACATTGTACAGCAGTTCGCGGTGGTAGTTGCTACGCACCTGCAGTACTGCTTGGCTGGTAGTACTGTAGTGGCCCTCCAACAGCAGTGGTTTATCGGCAGCGGGCAGCACTTGTAGCAACGCTTGCATGGCTGCTATGGCCGCCTGCGGATCTGTTTCCAGCAGCAGGCTGCGCCGGCGTTGCTCGTAGTTGACCACGCCGCAGTGGTAGCCCCGCAGTAGCTCCTGGTACAGCTCAATGCAGTGGCGCAAATGCTGCCCGATGCTGCTTTGTAGCAACACAGCCTGCGGCTGTGCATACCGGTCGGTAGAAATGGATTGTAAGGAAGCAGTCACCTGCGAAAACAAATCGGTCGTAGCGGTCAGCAAGTCCATCATATTTCCGGCCTCCATTTTACAGGTAGCAGGGCAAACACCTGCTGGCGAAAGATAGCAAGTAAAATGAGGCAAGCCAGCAAAATGAGGATGGCGTAGATGACCAATTGGCCACCATCGCCCATTATCTCCCAGCCGAGTACAAAGGCGTGAGACAATAGTGCGCCGCCCATAATGCCGGCACCCATCAAAGCACCAAGGCCGGTAGTGCGTGGCCACAAAATAAGCAGCGAGGCAATCAGCTCCATCACACCGGTGCCAATACGCCCCCAGGGCTCCACGCCCAGGGTAGAAAAGATGTACACTGATTCTGCAGCGCCACTGAATTTGAAAAAGAGACTTTGCAGCATGAGGACCGCTGCTACCAGGCGCAAAGCCCAGCGAATGAGGCCGGCGCCGGAGGCAGCCGGCACCAGTACGGTGGAAGTAGACATGTTGGTTGGTTTTAGGAGAATACGCACCCGGCCAACCCTCCTTACAGCTATCCGGTATTTTTTTCGGCAGCCAGTTTTTCTATCAGAGCGGCTTTATCGCCGGCAGGCATATTGGCTGGCGGCACCTGCCTGAGTGAGCGGGTAAGGTGCTTTGTTTGCACCCTGAAAAGGCGGCACAGACTACAGGCCAGCAAATGCCGCCACAGTTGGTAGCGCTGCCTTAGCGTCAGCTTGCCCTCTTCTTTTTTTGATAAATAGTCCACTGCTTGCGCACAAGTAATCTTTTGCCCCATGGTGGTAGGTTTTCTGGTGTAGAAACAAAATGCAAATTCTGCTTAGCGGAGAAACCAGTTTTTTTCGAGGCAGGCACGCAGCTGCACTTTGGCCCGGTGCATCAGCACCCAGTAGTTGCTACTACTGATGCCCAGTTCCCGACAAATTTCCTCGCTGTCCATATCATCCAGGTATTTCATACTGAACACAGCGGCCTGCAGCTCCTTCAATCGGTTTTTGCAAGCGTGTAGTATTTTATAGAATTCCCGGGTGTTGAGTTGCCGATCGGCACCGCCGCTCCAGTCTTGCGGATAAAAGCCCTTGGCCCAATGTTCGTCCTCATCGAAGAACCCTGTCTCATCTGCCAGCTCCTGGGTGCGGCCTGCCAGCCCCGAAGCCGATTTTCGGTAGTGGTCAATCAACTTGTTTTTCAAAATGGCAAACAGCCACCCTTTCAGGGGCTGTGCCGGATCGTAGCGTTCAATGTTTCGCCAGGCTGCCAGCATCGTTTCTTGTACCAGGTCCTTGGCGGTGTCTTCGTCGCGTACTCGTTGCCAGGCATAGCCATACAGCGCATCGGCATGTTCATTTACCCACTGTGCGGCGTGTGCCCTTAGCTGTTCGGGCATATGTTACTCTTTGTCTTTAATCTTTACCCAGTTGCTGTCTGCTTTGCTTACCAGGGCAGGTATGTTTTTGCTCCACAGGTTTTTCACCTTGTTGTTGTAGTTAAAGTACAGTTTTCCATCCACGATGGTCCATGTTTCTATTTG
>JALOMC010000261.1 GCA_025455665.1 Chitinophagaceae bacterium
GGGTATGAGCAACCTGATACAAGAATTCAACGACTACCGCACCCGCATGAACGAGGTGATCCTGAGCAAGGACAACCTGGTAATAAAGCGCCTGTGGAACCTGGACACCAATACCTATGCTGAGGGTGCACTGAGCACCAAAACCAAAGAGATGCTGGGCCTGGTGGCCAGCATGGTGCTGCGCTGCGATGACTGCATTAAATACCACCTGGGCAAGTGCCACGAGCAGGGTATCAGCACCGAAGAGATGTACGAGATATTTGCCGTGGCCAACATTGTAGGTGGCACCATTGTGATACCGCATACGCGGCGGGCTGCTGAGTATTGGGAGGCGCTGCAACAACAGCAGGCTTAGCGAAACAAGCAGCTTTTGTTAAATGATATTGACGGTTTTGGGGGATTGGAGATGCGCAGTTCTTTTGCGTTCTTTCATCACACAAAACACAAGTATATGAAGACAATTCTGTTGGCTGTGGCCATGCTGGCTGGCGTGGGCAGCTTTGCGCAAGACCGGTACGAGTACAAGATTATCACTTCGGTAGAGTCCATTGTACCCATGGGTATCGGGCGCAGCCGCATCATTGAAAACAATGGCAATGTAAATGCGGACGAACTGACCACCGAGCGAACCGATGGCACCGACTCGAAGCAGAAAGAAGTAAAGCGCCGCGATGCCAAAATAGATGAGCTGAACGAAACCAAGCTGCTGAACTTCTTCAGCATTGCGGGTATCAATTTTCAAAACATTGCGTCGAATGATGCCATCATTGGCAGCAAGCTGAACAACCTGGTAAAGCAGGGCTGGGAGCTGGCCTTTGTGACCTCGGGGGTAGAAAGCGATGCCGGCAAAGACGATGGCGGCGGCATTTTCATCACCCGCTTCATTTTCAAGCGCAAGGTGAGCCAGTAAGCCGGGCCATGGCCCCCATCCAGGCACCCAAAGCCGGTTGAACCAGCAGGTCGGCCGGCTTTGTCTTATAGCAAACTACCAGCCTGCATCATGGGACACAGACCTTCGCAGATAGGCGGATGTTCACGGATTCTTTGCCAACCGCTCTCCCGACTTTCGGACTTCCGGACTTTCGGACTTTCGGACTTCCCGCCCTTCGACATGCTCCGGGCTGCACGGTTCTCCGGACTCCGGACTCCCGACTCCGGACTTTCGGACTTCCCGACTTCCCCTACAACCTGCAACAGGCAAAACCAGACCCTCTCTCCAATTCGTGAGATCCCTTGCTCGGCTGGGGATGACGGACCACGAAGCGGTACGTGCACAAAACCGCCAACGGTCATCCAACATCAGCCATCAGCTATTCATTCCCCCGAACAAAGTCCACACTTTGCGCTCCGAGGCTATTTTATGGGTAAATTGCCCGCATTCAACCGATTGAAACATATAGCGCATGAGTACTGCCGTAGCCGACGCTCCTAAGCTGACCCCCAAAGATTTTGCCACCGACCAGGAAGTACGCTGGTGCCCCGGCTGTGGCGACTATAGCATTTTGGCACAGGTGCAGCGCATTATGCCCGATCTGGGCATTCCCCGCGAAAACATCGCCATCATCAGCGGCATTGGCTGCAGCAGCCGCTTTCCGTACTACATGAACACGTACGGCATGCACAGCATTCACGGCCGTGCTACCGCCGTGGCCAGCGGCCTCAAGGCCAGCCGGCCCGAACTGAGCGTGTGGATTGTAACTGGTGACGGCGATGCCCTCAGCATTGGTGGCAACCATACCATTCACCTGCTGCGCCGCAACCTGGATGTGAACATCATGCTGTTCAACAACCAGATTTACGGCCTCACCAAGGGCCAGTACTCGCCCACCAGCGAAGAAAATAAGATCACGAAGAGCACGCCCATGGGTAGCATCGACCATCCCTTTAACCCGGCCGCCCTGGCCCTGGGTGCCGATGCTACGTTTGTAGCCCGCACCATGGACCGCGACCCCAAGCACCTGCAAGAGATGCTGAAGCGGGCCCACGGCCACAAGGGTGCCAGCTTTCTGGAAATCTATCAGAACTGCAACATCTTTAACGACGGGGCATTCGAGATTTTCACCGAGAAGAGCACCAAACCAGAAGAAACCCTGTTTCTAGAAAACGGCCAGCCGATGCTGTTTGGCGCTGCCAAAGACAAGGGAGTAAGGCTGAATGGCTTTACACCCGAGGTTGTATCGCTGAACGATGGCTTTAGTGCCGACGACCTGTGGGTGCATGATGAGCACGACCTGTACAAAGCGCAGATTTTGGTTCGCCTGTTTGATGACCCCCGCAAGCCGCAGCACCTGCCGCGTCCATTTGGCGTGTTTTACCAAACCGAGCGGCCGTGCTACGAAGACGTAATGGCCCTGCAGATAGAAGAAGCCATTGCCAAAAAAGGCAAAGGCAACCTGGCGAAACTGCTGCGTGGCAACGAGGTGTGGGAGATCATGGGATAAAGATGATTGCTGATGGGTGGGCATGGCCCGTACATGGCAATGACCGATAGTGAAGATCTGCACCAGCACTGGATTGACAAGGGCATACACGCCGCAGTCAGGAAATGGTTGAAAGTGCAGCACGGTGGCCCGAAGCCATTTTTACCTGCCAGCAGCATCAGCCAGTTCGTCCAATTTTGGCAATGCCCGGCAACCAAAAGCGGCGATGCCCACTGCAGTAGCTGCTACCAGCACCCTGGCCTTGAACCCTCTTCCAACCAATTAACTTTTCAACTTACCAACCGTTACATTGACATTCCAAGATTTCAACTTCGACCCCCGCCTGCAAGAAAGCATTGAAGCCATGGGCTATACTGCGGCTACCCCTGTGCAGGAGAAAGTAATTCCCGTGATACTGGAAGGCCGCGACCTGATCGCCAGCGCCCAAACCGGCACCGGCAAAACAGCTGCCTTTTTGCTCCCCATCATTCACAAGCTGCTGACCGAGCCCCGCGACCACCACTCGGTAAACTGCCTGGTGATAGTGCCCACCCGCGAACTGGCGGTACAAATAAGCCAGGCCCTGGAAGGCATGAGCTACTTTACCGACATTGGGGGCATACCGGTGTATGGCGGTGGCGATGGCGACCTGTTTACCCAGGAAAAGAAAGCCCTGAGCAGCGGCGCCGACATTGTGATATGCACACCCGGCCGCATGATAGCCCACCTGAACATGGGCTACGTAAAACTGCAAGGCCTGCAGTATCTGGTACTGGATGAGGCCGACCGCATGCTCGATATGGGTTTTCATGGCGATATTCTGCGCATCATTGGGTACCTGCCGAAGCAGCGCCAAAACCTGCTGTTCAGCGCTACCATGCCGCCCAAAATACGGGAGCTGGCCCGCAAAATTCTGGTAGACCCGGCTGAGGTGAGCATCGCCATCAGCAAGCCACCCGAAAAAATAAAGCAGGGCGCCTTTGTGGTGTACGACGAGCAAAAAATAAAGCTGGTGAGCACGCTGTTGCGCACCAGTCCCTTCAGGCTGGCCATTGTGTTTTGCAGCAGCAAAGACAGTGTAAAGCGCCTGACCTTTGAACTGAAGCGCAACCACCTGAAAGTAGCCGAAATACACAGCGATCTGGAACAACCCGAGCGGGAACAAGTACTGCTGGACTATCGAAACGAAAAGATCAGGATACTGGTAGCCACCGACATCCTGAGCCGCGGTATCGACATAGACATTATAGACCTGGTAATAAACTACGACGTACCGCACGACGGTGAAGACTATGTGCACCGGGTGGGCCGCACCGCCCGGGCCGAGCGGGTGGGCACTGCCCTTACGCTGGTAAACCCCCGCGATCAGCGCAAGTTTGCCCACATTGAAAAGCTGCTGGAAAAAGAGGTACCCAAACTACCCTTGCCGGCCGAGCTGGGCGAAGGCCCCGAATGGAAACCTTTTGAACGCCGGGAGGGTGGTGGCCATGGCCGTGGCGGCGGCGGTGCTGGCAAAAAAGGCGGCAAAAAGCCCTTCAGGGGCGGACCCGGCGGCGGCAAGCCACGCCCGGCAGGAGGCGACGGCCAAAAGCATGGTAAACCACAAAACCGGCCACCGCGGCCACAAGGGCCCAGGCCCGATGCCGGGGCAGGTGTGTGACAACGCAGCCTCGCAAAATGATACGTTCTGGCAGTTGCTTTCGATGAGCAACTGCTTTTCTTTT
>JALOMC010000262.1 GCA_025455665.1 Chitinophagaceae bacterium
TCCTGCATGCCGGTGAGCACTGCTCTCTCTTCTTCGGCTACTGCACCGGGTGTATTTGCCAGTACATTAATGCCCATTTTAATACTGGCAACCGGCGTTTTCAGCTCGTGTGAAATGGTTGCAATAAGGTTGGTTTTTGCGGTGTCACGCTGCTGAAAGTTGGTAATGTTGTGCAGGCTGTACACCGTGCCAAGTGGTTCTCCGTCTTTTTCAATCGGCGTTTTCTCACGTACAAAGTATTCTTCTCTTCCTGCTACTACTATTTTCAGCGGTACAGACTGCTCATCATTTACCATGCTGGCCAGCAGGTCGTTTTGTTTGCAAAGCTGGCTCAGTTGGCTACCCACCACTTGCTGGTACGACAGGTGTAGTAGCTCCAGCGCCTGTTCATTGGCAAACAAAATGCGACCCGACTGGTCTACGCCGAGGCTGGCATCTTTCAAGCTATTCACAACCGCTTCTGCCCGATCTTTTTCGAAGCGTATCCTCGCCAGATTCGAGTTTTCGTATTCATCCAGCAGGCGGGCCATTTCGTTGAAGCTACGTCCCAATTGCGCCAGTTCATCGGCGGGCTGCAGCAACAGTGCCGGAAAACTGAACAAGAAGCTGAGGCCAATCAAGAATACAACCGCACAAAGCAGCGTGATGCCATCGGTGGTGTTTTTTGCCTGATTAACTGCCAGTTTGTTTTTTCGCTCAATGGCATCCATGTTGAGCTGAATGATGCGCTGCAGCGATTGACGAAGCAAGCTGGTCAACGAATCGGATGGCTGCTGCTGCCAGCTGTTGAAATGCTGTCGTAGTTGATGGGTGACAGTGTGCTCGCCCGGTTCGGTAATGTTTTGTTCCTGTAGCCGCAGTTGCTGTTCGAAGGTGTACACGGCAGTATCACTCCATTCGTTTAGCTGCGCCAGCATCCGGTGGCTGTATTGCAGGCTTTCATAATTGTCTTTCAATACCAGTGCCGTCGATTGCTTTACCTGGTGCTGCAGATACAGGGCAGCGCCCGCTATTAGCAGTAGCAGTATAAAAAAGAAACCTACTGCTAATATGATTTTGGTTTTTAGTTTCATGAAGGCTGGCTGCCAGGGGCCGTTTTGCCCGATGGGCTTACAATAATTAAATCAATGTGATGAAGCTGCAATTGCTTGAGCAGTCTTGCAAAGGTGCCACTTTTGCTCACCACTTGCCACCAGTTCAGTTTCGGCCGGCCAATGGCAATGCTGGTAACCTGGTGCTCCAGTGCCAGCCTGATGATAGCGCCGGTTACATCCTGTTCCTTTACCTGCAGCACTTCGGCACCCATTTCGGTAGCCAGCTTCATGTTGTTGATGAGGTGGCGCTGTGCTGCCAGACCAATGCGGTCGGCTGCTTCTTGCCGGCGCTGCACATACAGTACCAGCCAGCTGCTATTGTAGTAGGAGGCCAGCCGGCCGGTTTTGCGAATGATTTGGCGGGCATTGTCGGCATTGCTGCTGATGCAGGCAAGAAATTTTGCTGGCTGTAGCCGTTGGTCGCGGGTGACTTCGGTATCTACTTTTCGCTCTACTTGCCCGGCTACTGCTTTCAGCGCCAGCTCTCGTAGCTGCAGCAGTTTATCTGCTTTAAAAAAATGCTGAAGGGCCTGCTCAACTTTATCGGCTGTATAAATCTTGCCATCCTGCAGCCGGCCAATCAATTCTTCGGCTGTCAGGTCAATGTTGACGACTTCATCGGCCAGTTGCAGTATTTTATCTGGTACCCGCTCTTGCACGGCAATGCCGGTAATGCGCTGTACTTCCTGGTTGATGCTTTCAATGTGCTGAATATTGACAGCGGTAATGACATGTATGCCTGCTTCCAGCAGATCAAGCACATCCTGCCAGCGTTTTTGGTTCTTACTGCCGGGTATGTTGCTGTGCGCCAGCTCATCTACTATTACCACCGTTGGGCTTAGCAGCAGCAGTGCCTGCAGGTCCATTTCGTACAGCCGCTTACCCTTGTAAAATACTTCGCGGCGATTGACCATCGGCAGCCCTTGCAGCAAGGCGGCTGTTTCTGGGCGGTTGTGTGTTTCTACCAGGCCTATTTGCACATCTATCCCTTTGCGCAGCAGGGCATGTGCTTCTTGCAGCATGCGGTATGTTTTGCCCACGCCAGCACTCATGCCCACGTACACCTTTAGTCTGCCCTGTTGGCGCAGGTCTCGGTCAATCTTGGATAGCCATTCGTCGCCCTGGTGTGGCATAGCGTTTAAAACTGGATAGCAATGGCCGTGGCGGCCATCAAGTTTTGCTGAACAGGTTCGTCTATTCGTTTGGTAAAAACAGCGTCTTGGCTACTGTACATTTTCCACTCGGTGCGCCATACACAGTTGGGCATTAGCTGGTAGTCCAGGTTTACAGATCCTCCCCAGGTACTGAAGCCGCGGCCGGTGGCCGTTCCAATCATCACTTCGTGGCGATCGCTGTAGTATTCCAGCCGACCGGCTATCGTCCATTTGTCGGATAGCTGCTGGCGCAGCATTAGCACCGGCGAGAACCATTGTTGGTACCGTTGGCTACCGCGGCTGCGCTGCTGCAAGCCCCAATCGAAGCCGATGATCAAACCGGTTTTGCTGCTCAGCTGCCACTGGCCATACAGGTTGTGAAAATAGCGCATGCGCCTGACCGAATCCGGATCGTTGCTGCCAATGAAGGTGCTGTAGTTCAGCAGTGTTTTGGCATTGGGCCGGTATTGTAGCTGGGTGCCAAAAGAGGGGGTGGAGCTACCGTCTATTCTGGTAATGCGCTGCCAGCCATTCAGCACCAGCCCGCTCAGCAGCCATTTGCCATCATCGGTTTGATAGGTGAGTTTGGCGCCGGCTAAGTAGTAGGGCGAGTTTTCGGCCAGTATGCTGCGGGTAAGCGTCCAGCAATCTTTGCTGATGGCGCTTTCGAAACCAATGTGCGACGCAAAAATGCCGCCATCGATCCACAGGTTTTTCTTACGATGCAGCTTGATGCCTGCATTCGCTTCAAACACATTGCGAAGTTGGCGTAGGTGCCTGCCATCAGGGCCAGGTTGGCCCGCACCCGCTGCTGTTGCCACGCAGCTTTTATAAAGCCCAAATTCAGGTTGAACTCGTTGTGGCGATGATGGTTGTAGATGAAGGCCGGTCGGCTATTGTTGGCCGGACGATTGAAGTCGTAGCTGTAATACACATCTACATAGCCCGATAGTTGCAGTGGGCTCAGCGAATCTTGCTGGGCATACAGGGGCAATTGGAATGACAGTAAAGCGAGGAATATGAAACAAGAAAGACGCATGGTAGAAAATGGATGGACTTTTTGAAATGTATCAATTCTTTTGAGTGGCAGCACTTAGCTGATCGAGGGCAATGTTGAGACGGAGTACGTGCACAGTAGCAGGACCCGGCCAATGCTGTTCGGTCTGTGTGGTTATCAAAGCTACCACTCGTTCCTCAGGCAATTGGCGCAGGCGGGCCACCCGCGGGGCCTGCACCAGGGCGGCCTCCGGCGATAGATGCGGATCGAGACCACTACCACTGGCAGTTACCAGTTCGGCAGGTACCTGCTTTCTGTCTATAGCCGGGTTGTGTGCCAAAAAGCTATCTGTGCGTTCCGCTACAATCGCCAGGTAATCGGGGTTGGTGGGGCCCTTGTTGCTACCGCCGCTGCCAGCACCATTGTATTGTACTGCGGAGGGACGCCCGTGAAAGTAGCGGTCATCAGTAAACTGCTGACCAATTTGTTCGAAGCCGACGGTACGACCATGGTGGTCAATTGTTTTTCCCTGGCCGTGACCCGGCGTGAGGTACCCGATGCCCGCTATCAGCAATGGATAAGCCACACAGCATAGCAGCATAAAAAGCAGGGATAGCACCAGTGCCGGACGTAAGTATTGTTTCATGTTGATAGAGTTCAAGTTTTTTTATAACAGGCCGGCCAGCAGCATGTCGATGAGTTTGATGCCAATGAAAGGAACAATCAGACCGCCGACGCCATACAGCAGTAGGTTTCGCCTGAGCAATGCACTGGCGCCAATGGGCTTGTAGGCTACACCCTTAAGGGCCAGGGGGATGAGCAGCGGAATGATGATGGCATTGAAAATGACGGCAGAGAGAATAGCCGAAGCAGGGCTGGCAAGGCGCATTACATTCAGTGCATCCAATGCCGGAATGGTGGCAATGAACAATGCCGGTACGATGGCGAAATACTTGGCCACATCGTTGGCAATACTGAAAGTAGTGAGGGTACCACGGGTGATGAGCAGCTGTTTGCCAATCTCTACAATTTCAATCAGCTTGGTAGGGTCATTATCCAGGTCTACCATGTTGCCTGCTTCTTTGGCCGCTTGCGTACCGCTGTTCATGGCCACACCTACATCGGCCTGTGCCAGCGCTGGCGCATCGTTGGTGCCATCGCCCATCATGGCTACTAGTTTGCCAGCTTGCTGTTCTTTTTTGATGTAGTTCATTTTATCGGCCGGCTTTGCTTCGGCTATAAAATCATCCACCCCGGCTTTTTCTGCAATGTATTGAGCAGTCAGTGGGTTGTCGCCGGTTACCATCACCGTTTTTACACCCATTTTGCGCAAGCGTTCAAAGCGTTCTTGTATGCCGGGTTTTATAATGTCTTGCAACTCGATGACGCCCTGTACCTGCTGCTGCAAGGTGACGACGAGGGGGGTGCCACCATTGGCAGCAATGTGCTTTACGGTTTGCAAAGTATCGGCCGGAAAAATGAAGCCGGCTCTTTCCGATTGTTGCCGCATGGCATCTACAGCGCCTTTGCGAATGCGGCGGCCATCTGGCAGGTTCACGCCGCTGCTGCGGGTTTCGGCTGTAAATGGTACAAAGCTGCTACCGCTCAGTTCTTCGCGGGTGGGAAATGGTTGATCGGCTGTCCATTGCTGCTGCGCCAGTTCCACAATGCTTTTGCCTTCCGGCGTATCATCGGCCAGCGAGGCCAGGGCGGCCAATTCTATGAGTTGACTACTGGCAATACCCGCTGCAGCATGAAACCGGGTGGCTTTTCGGTTGCCAATTGTAATGGTACCTGTTTTGTCCAGCAACAACACGTCTACATCACCAGCTGTTTCTACCGCCTTCCCGCTTTTGGCTATCACATTGGCCCGCAGGGCACGGTCCATGCCTGCTATACCAATGGCGCTGAGCAGCCCCCCGATGGTGGTAGGAATAAGGCATACAAACAAAGCCACAAAGGCAGCAATGGGTATGCTGGTATTGGCATACAGGGCAAACGGATGGAGTGTAACGCACACAATGATGAACACGATGGTGAATGCCGCCAGCAAAATGGTCAACGCTATTTCGTTGGGGGTCTTTTGCCGGTTGGCACCTTCTACCAGGGCAATCATTTTATCGAGAAATGATTCGCCCGGGCGGGTGCTGACCCTTACCACAATGCGGTCGCTGAGTACTTTGGTGCCGCCGGTAACGGCGCTTTTATCGCCACCAGCTTCCCTTATCACCGGGGCGCTTTCGCCCGTAATGGCGCTTTCGTCTACAGTAGCTATGCCCGCTACTATTTCGCCATCCATGGGTATGCGGTCGCCTGCTTCGCACAAAAAATAGTCGCCCAGTTGCAAGGCTGCCGATGAACTGATGACTACTTCGCCCTCTTGGCCGGGCTGGTAGTTTGGCAGGTGTTTGGCTGCTGTATCCTGGCGTGTTTTGCGCAGGCTATCGGCCTGTGCCTTGCCACGGGCTTCGGCCAGTGCTTCGGCAAAATTGGCAAACAAAATAGTAAGCAACAGTACCAGCAAGATGGCGAGGTTGTAGCCAATGCCGGGTTGATCTGGTTGCGGAGCAAATGCACTCTGCAGTACTACCAGCAACATGATAGCCGTGCCAATTTCTACGGTGAACATCACCGGATTTTTGAGCATCAGCCGTGGGTGCAGTTTGTAAAAAGCCTGTGCCAGTGCAGCTTTTACAATGGGGGCTGTAAAAAGCGCAGTGGGGGTATTCGAAGTCGACATAACGTCTGTATTACTATCTGAAAATTTGAATGCTGTTATCGGGTAAAGGCTTCGGCCAGCGGGCCGAGTGCCAGTGCCGGAAAGAAGGACAATGCTGCCAGAATGATGATAATGGCAAGGGTGGTGCAGGCAAAAGTGACGGTGTGCACATGCAGGGTGCCAGCCGAATCAGGAACAGGTTGCTTTTGTGCCAGCATGCCGGCGATGGCCAGCGGACCAATCATGGGCAAAAAGCGACTGAGCAGTAGTACAATGCCTGTGCTGAAGTTCCAGAAGATATTGTTGTCACCCAGGCCCTCAAAACCGCTACCATTATTGGCAGCCGACGAAGTATACTCGTATAGCATTTCGCTAAAGCCATGGTAGCCGGGGTTGTTGAGCCATGCCTGCGGCTGCACTGCCCAATCTGCCTGCGGATGGTGAACCAGGATATGAGTAGCCAAAGCGGTACCAGCCAAAATGAGCAACGGATGCAGGATAGCAATCAGCGAGGCGATCTTCATTTCCCGGGCTTCAATTTTTCGGCCCAGTAGCTCGGGTGTTCGGCCTACCATCAGCCCGGCTACAAACACCGCAATGACGAGAAACACAAAGTAGTTGAGCCAGCCTACACCTACACCGCCATAAAAGGCGTTGATCATCATATCGAGCAGCTGCATGGCGCCGCTCACGGGGGTCATACTATCGTGCATGGCATTTACACTGCCATTGCTGGTAGCGGTAGTGCTGATGCCCCACATGGCCGAAGCGGCTGCACCAAATCGAACTTCCTTGCCTTCCATGCTACCATTCGCCTGCTGGATACCAAGGCTGTCAAGTGCCGAGTTACCGCTGGTTTCTGATATCACGGATGGTAGTAGCAGTAGCAAAAAGCCAACAGTCATTACACCAAAAATGCTCCAGGCCAGCTTGCGTCGCTGCAGGTAGTAGCCCAGGCAAAAAATGAAGCCGATGGGTATCAGTAAAATGGCGATGTTTTCAAGTGCATTGGTGAAATAGTTTGGATTCTCCAATGGATGTGCACTATTCACACCAAACCATTAATGGCAATCATAGCAGCGGCCGGGCCCCGGCTTACCTGTACGGTATCGCCTTGCAGGGTGGTTATTTCCGCCTTGCCATCGTAGCTGGTGGGTACTCCATTCAGTGCCAGCACAATAGCCAGCACTATTGAAAGCGGTAGTAAAATGCGGGTGATAGAAAGGGTAAACAGGCGCCAGAAGTTTCCCAGTTCTTGGCCGCCCTGTTGGCGCAGCGCATTCAATACCACGATGCCGGTAGCCATACCGGCTGCAGCCGATACAAATTGCAAAAACATCACCACAAAATGCTGGGT
>JALOMC010000263.1 GCA_025455665.1 Chitinophagaceae bacterium
GGGCCTTGCACAGTTTCAGTACTTCGGGCACCTGTGCCGGCGCAAACTGCAAGGGCTTTATCCACTCCCACACCAGCGTATTGCGGGGCGATGCTTTCAGCAAGGCCAGCACCGGCACCCGCTGCTCGCCCCCCTGCTGCTTTACCAGTTTGCGCAGTTGTTGCTGCACAGCCTGTTCATACAGCAAAGCGGCCTCATACAGGTGTTGTGCTGTTTGCTGCAGTTGGGGCACCGCCTGCGGAAACACTTGTATTACCGCAGGCATAATGGTGTGCCGGATGGCATTGCGGGTATAGTCGTCGCCGGCATTGCTGCTGTCTTCTACCCATGCCAGCCCATGCTGCCGGGCGTAGGCCAGTACATCGGCTTTGCGGGCATGTATCAGCGGCCGTATCAGGCGCCCTTGCCGGGGCAAAATGCCCCGCAGGCCAGCAATACCCGTGCCACGAAAAAGATGGTGCAGCAGGGTTTCGGCTGAGTCGTCGGCATGGTGGGCGGTAGCTATCAGTGCGCCTTCTTGCAGGGCCAATTCTTCAAACCATGCATAGCGCAGCTGGCGGGCGGCCACCTGTATGCTGCATTGGTGGCTGGCCGCATAGGCCGTTGTATCAAAGCGCTGTACGTGCAATGGTACCTGCCAGTCGGCAGCCAGTTGGCGTACAAAGTCTTCATCGCGTTGGCTTTCGGCACCCCGCAGCTGAAAATTGGCATGCGCTATGCTAAATGCCATGCCGCTTTGGTGAAGCAAATGCCCCAGCACCACGGAGTCAACCCCGCCACTCATGGCCAGCAGCCACCGGCCCGGCGCTGCTGTACCAAATTGCTCATTCAAAAAATGTTGAAACGCCTGCACGGGGCCGAAAGTAGCGCAAGCCGGCCTTACAGTGCAAGTGATGCTTAATTGCTACCACCGGTGATGACAATCCGCTGTCCGGGTCTTACATCTACCCGGGCACCATTGGCCACCTCCAGGCTGCGCAGTTCTATGGTTTGCAATACCAATGGATAGTGCGCCTTTTCGCCACTTACCACCACATCGGCACCGGCGCCAGGCACCATTCCGCAGCTCCAGTTGGCGGCATTGTTCCACTCGTTGCTTACATCGCCGGTCCAGTAGTTGCTCAGCTTTAGCACATACTCCTGGCTGTACACGGTGCCGCCTGCCGTGCTGATGGCGCAGCGGTAGCGCTGGCCGTATTGCTGGCCGGCCGCTACCACCGATAGCTGTGCTGTGCTGGCGCCACTATGTGCAGCATCGTTGGTCACCGGCTGAAAACTATTGCCCACATACACTTGCCATTGGTAGGCGCTACCCGTAGTGCCCGCCGGCAGTATGGCAGTGGCCCCTTCGCAGTAGCCACCGGCCAGCGTACGCTGCCATATACCCCGCCCATAGGTGGCCACCCGCAGCATACGGGCATTGGGTTGTATTTCTACCTCATTCACCGCCACCTTGGGCAGGTTGGCGCTCAGGTCGGTCCAGGGCATCCATTTGTTTTTAAAAAACACCCCGATGTTCATGCCGTAGTATACACTTTCGGCAGCATCGCTATCAATGGTCACGCTGCGGGCACTAATGGCCGGAAGCCCGGCCGATATATCGGTAAAGTTTTGGCCGGCATTGACCGATACACATGCCCTGAAGGCACCACTGGTATTGCAGGCCAGCCATACTTTTTCAGCATCGGTAGGGCTGATGCCAATACCATTGATACTGGCCGGCAGGTTGAAAGCACTCCAACTGATTCCGCCATTTTTAGTCACGTATAGGGTGCTGCCAACCGAGGCATACACGTACTGCGGATTGGAAGGCGCCACGGCCAAGGCTACGATGTTGGCCTTGCTAAGCGTGGTATCAAATATGAGCTGCCAGCTGCTGCCATTGTTGGTGCTGCGGTACACGCCCTGCCAGCCACCATACATGGTGTTGGTTTTACTTTCTATAGCCAGCGGCGTTACCCAATTGCCGCCGGGTGGCTTGGGCAAGCCCGAGTAGCTGCTGCCGCCATTGGTGGTGCGGTAGATAGAGCCATTCTGCGACGTACCGATCATCAGGTTGCTATCCAGCGGGCTGATGATGCAGTCCATCCCATCGGCCCCCAGCCAGTCTACCCAGCCGCCTGCCCGCCGTATGCTACTGCCATTGTCCTGCGCCCCGCCGGTAAATACGCGGCTGCTGGTATTGGCATTGGCCATTTTATAAAACTGCCGGATGCCCATACTGGCCGATAGGTCGGTCCAGTTGTCACCAAAGTCAGTCGATTTATAAATGCCGCCATCGCTACCGCTGTAGATGGTTTTGTTTACCCACTCCAATACGTGTACGTCGGCGTGGTTGTAGCCAATGCCGTTGGGCAGGCTCCACGCTGTTTCGGCCACAAAATTGTAGCCGCCATTGGTGCTTTTAAAGCAAATGATGCCGGCAATGTGCAGTTCATTGGCATTCTCCGGATTCACACACATCGCCATATCGTAGCCAGCCTGGCCGCGGGTATCGCTGCCATCGGTATTGTACCCAAAAAAGTTGGTACGGGCCGCTGCCGAACCAGTCACCGTAATGGTAAAGGTCTGCCCACTGTTATCGCTGCGGTACAGGTAGCCAAATACACTGCCGCTGGCCTGCACCAGGTACACCCGTTCGGGGTTTTGGGCCGATACCGATACCAGCATACGCCCCGCATTGGGCACCCCCTCCGCAGCGCCCACGGCTGTCCAGGTTTGCCCGTTGTCGACAGAGCGGTGCAGCGTGCTGCCGGTAGCGTACAAAATGTTGCTGTTGCCCGGCTTGCTTTCAATGTCTTCTTTGCCGGTGGCCAATACACGTGTCCAGGTAGCACCGCCATTGGCAGAGCGGTGTATACCGCCCGATGAAGAGCATACAAATACAGTGTTGTTGTTGGCCGGATCAATAAAAATTTTGCGCACTGTACCAGCAATGCCGCTGCCGCTGCTGATGGTGCTAAAGCTGGTACCACCGTTGGTACTTTTCATCACCCCACCCGAGGCATTGCCCACGTACAGCACTTGTGTATTGGTGGGGTCTACCGTTACGGCATACAGGTTCATCCAGGTGCTGTTGTCATCGGTCAGCGGCTGCCAGTTATTGCCGCCGGTGGTGCTTTTCCAAAGGCCGCCACCCGGCGAGGTAGCGTACATCAGCAGGGTATCAAGCGGGTGCACCGCAATGGAGGTAATGCGCCCCACGCCGGGGTTCCAGCCACTGGTGCGGTTCCAGGTAAAGGGTCCCATTTCTTTCCATGGCTTGGCTTCGGCCTGCTGCAGTTGCAGGGGCTGCCGGTCTCGTACGTACAGGTAGTCTTGCCACTCCTCTTGCGGCCTGCGCAAAAAGCCCTTTTTGTCGGTGTGAAAATTTGCTTCGTACAACCAGCGCTGAAACTGCTTGTAGCCACTGCCCTGCCCGCGGCCCACACTATCAAAGTACTTGTTGGCCAGGGTTTCTATATCCTCCAGCCGCAGGTCTTCTCTTTCCGTCAGTGCTATGATCGATTGGGCAGTACCCCACTGGGTACACAGCAGGGCCACTGGCAGCAGGCCTTTCCAAAATTTTTTCATTTGCATGGTTGCTTTTTTGGGTGGGCCGGGCTTGCTAACAAAGAAAAAAATACCAGAAACAGAACACAAGAAACGTGATAACAGCCAACGCTGCAAATACAATACCAAATGCCTACTCGTCGGTCAGGTCTTCCCAGGCCGCCTGCAGTTCATTGTAGGCATGCATGTCTTTGGCTGCTTTGGCCACGGCCATGCCTTTTTCGTAGCAGCCAATGGCAGCTTCCCGCTCCGCATTCCGCTCCAGCAGCTTGCCCAGGTGGTAGTAGCTGCCTACATAGCCGGGCTGGGCGGCCAGCAGCGTTTCAAAGTATTGCCGGGCAGTGGCGTCATCGCCCAGCTTGATGTATTCCAGCGCCAGCGCATGCTGCAAAAAAGCATCGCCCGGCTGCGCCTGCAGGTATTCTTTCAGTTTATCAATTCGTTGCATGCAGTAGGTCAAAAAATTCTCTCAAAATGGGATTGGCTGTAAACCACCGGCCGCTATATTTGTAAATAGTTGCATAAACAACTATTTTCTTAAAACCAATTGTTTACCATATGAAAATCCTGGTGTGTAT
>JALOMC010000022.1 GCA_025455665.1 Chitinophagaceae bacterium
GCTGTCAGGCGACCCGCAGTTTACTCATTTTGCTACTTTCAAACTGCTGGCGGGCGTACTCAAGGGTCACTTCAAATGTCTTTTCCTTCATGCTGGGCATATCGTACATGGAATCGGTCAGGATGTGCTCGCAAATGCTGCGCAGGCCACGGGCACCCAGTTTAAAGTCGAGCGCCTTTTGCACGATGTAATCGAACACGGCCGGTTCGAAGCTGAGCTGAATTCCTTCCAGCTCAAACAGCTTGCTGTACTGGCGTATCAGCGAGTTTTTGGGCTCGGTAAGTATGCTGCGCAGGGTACCGGCATCCAGCGGATCGAGATGAGTAACGACCGGCAGGCGGCCCAGCAGTTCGGGAATAAGGCCAAACGATTTGAGGTCGGTAGCGTTTACAAACTGCAGCAGGTTTTTCTTTTGGTACTCCATCAGCTCTTTGTCTACATTAAAGCCAATGGCATTGGTATTTACCCGGCGGGCAATGATTCTGTCCACACCATCAAAAGCACCGCCGGCAATGAACAGGATATTCTGGGTATTTACCTTGATCATCTTTTGCTCGGGGTGCTTGCGGCCACCCTGTGGGGGCACCAGCACTTCGGTGCCTTCCAGCATTTTCAGCAGGCCTTGCTGCACACCTTCGCCACTTACATCGCGGGTAATGCTGGGGTTATCGCCCTTGCGGGCAATCTTATCTATTTCATCGATGTATACAATACCACGCTCTGCAGCCTGCACATCGTAGTCGCAGTTTTGTAGCAAGCGGGTCAGCATGCTTTCTACGTCTTCGCCCACGTAGCCGGCTTCGGTAAAAACAGTAGCATCTACAATGGCAAACGGCACATTGAGCAAGCGGGCAATGGTTTTGGCCAGCAGCGTTTTGCCTGTGCCGGTTTCGCCTACCAGTATGATGTTGCTTTTCTCAATTTCTACCTCATCGGCAGTCAGCTTTTGGGTAAGGCGCTTGTAATGATTGTACACGGCCACGCTCAGTATTTTTTTGGCCTCATCCTGCCCAATCACATATTGATCTAAAAATTGCTTGATTTCGCGGGGCTTGCGAATATTGAGTTTGAAAGCACCGGGCGCAGTAAAGCGATGGCTTTGCACGGCCACCTCCTGCTCCACTATTTCGCGGGCACTTTCCACACACTGATCGCAGATGTGCACGTTGTCTTGCCCCGCAATCAGGATTTTCACCTCATCGCGGCTTTTACCACAAAACGAACAATGCAAGATTGATTTTGCCATACCACTAAGCTCATGTACACGAATAGCCCTGCAAAAGACAGGGCTATTGTGGGGCGGTAAAAGTAGAATGAATAATTGGTAAAGCAAAGCGGAGGTTGCTGCGAGGGCAGCAAGCAAGGCTAGTGGCAACAGTAAAAATGGCGTGGATTGCTGGTTTTCAGCCGCTTGACAGCATTTGCCCACCTGCCGAACCAAGAGGCTGGCCGCCTGCATACCCACCTGCCGGCGCTTGCATTTTGGCCACAAACGGGTGGCAAGTGCTTCGCCGGGGTGCTTGTTTCAGCCAGGTTGGTGCTGCAGTCAGCTATTTTAAGCAAGCAGTAAATGATATACCACAGCAGCCTAATTTTCCAGCTTCAAGCAAAGGAACGCTTTATGACAACTTTTCGCTTCACAGGCAGCTTGCTGGCTTTGCTGCTGGCAATGGCTGCTGTTGCATCATCCGACAAGCAGGTGCCAGGCTATATTATTAAGCCCAATGGCGATACCCTCTGGGGCATGATTGATTTCGGTGGATTTAAAAGAGCGACTAATTCGGAATATGTGACGCTGATAGACTCCACCGGGGTGGCCGTGAAGTACAAGGCAAAGGAAGGCGAAGTACTGGGCTACGGTATGAAGCCTGTGCTGGATATAAGGATAGATTATTTGTATTTCAGCGTAAAGCCGGCGGTAGAAAGCGGCTTTTTTCAACGCTATAGCAGAGGCGCAAAATATACCCTGTACTACCGCATGGTGTCGGCCAATATGGGAACCGTAGAGGCCACCTCGCCATATTATGTGCTGGTGAATGCCAAAGGCGAGTACGCCTACTTTGGTACCTGCACCATTTGCGGCTGGAAGAAGAAGATGCGGGAGATCATGAAAGACGACGATGAAGCGGTACTGGCAGAATTGGAAGAGCTGCGGGCAAAAGATATTGCAACGTTTGTGCTGCGGCACAGCGATTAGCGCACCACCGGCCCAAGGCTTGGGATTGGTGTAAACAAAGAAAAAGGAGCAGTCTTACATCAAAACTGCTCCTTTTTCTATTGCTGGCTATCCGGCTTTACAGCTTTTCAAGCACGCCGTCTACAATACCGTAGGCCACGCTTTCTTTGGCATCCATCCAGTAGTCGCGGTCAAAGTCTTTCATTACTTTTTCAAACGACTGGCCGCAATTGTCGGCCAAAATTTGGGCACCCATTTCTTTGGTCTTGCGTATTTGCTCAGCCATTATTTCCAGATCGGCACTGGTGCCACGGCCACCACCGCTGGGCTGGTGTATCATTACCTCGCCATGCGGAAATATGAAGCGACGACCCTTGGTACCCCCACTGAGCAGTATGCTGCCCATGCTGGCGGCCATGCCCATGCATACAGTACTCACCGGGCTGCTGATCATTTGCATGGTATCGTATATCACCATGCCTGCCGTAACCAGTCCACCAGGGCTGTTGATGTAGAAGGTAATTTCCTTGCCGGGGTTGATGGCATCGAGGTACAGCAAGCGGCTGGTAATGTCTTTGGCGCTTTTGTCGTCTACCACGCCCCACAAGAATATCTTGCGCTGTTCGATGAATTTTTTGTCAAACTGCCAGCCGCTCATCATCTTTTCCATGGGCATTTCGATGGCGGGCATTTCGGGAGCTTCCGGCTCTTCGTCGTCGTAGCGGAAAGGCTTATTGCGAAAATTATGTTGGTTCATTTTTGGTGAATTAAGTTGATTAGTTAATGAGTTGATTGGTCAATTGGTTGAATAAGCTGATTGGTTCATTGGGGTACCAGGCCATGCCATTTGTTACTCGTCCATTTCTGTTTTCCTCTTTTTGAGGTACAAAATGTACCCGTTTATCACTTTCACAAGCTGAAGACAGTCCTCTATCAATTGTTGCTTTGTTTCATTGTTGATAAAGCCTTCTTCGCTTGCGGTTCCCAAGTGGTCAACTGTTTCAAACACTGAGCCACGGGCGATGCGCAAAAACTGAATATTCTCCTGATAGTGAAATCTGCCATATCCTTCAGCAATGTTTGCCGGCACCGACCTGGCACTTCGTTTGATTTGAGCTTTCAAAGAATATTCTTCATGCTTGGGAAAATCAGCTGAGATTCTTTGGATATTCTTGCGCAGCTCCACTGCTTTTTGATAGACAACCAAGTCAAACAATGTTTGCATGGCAAGAATTTGGATCACCAATTAACTCATTCAACCAAATTAACCCATTCAACGAGGTTCCTACTTCTTCTCCTTCCTTGGGTTGGTCAGCAGTACTTCGTCTACCAGTCCGTAGGCTTTGGCTTCTTGTGCGGTCATCCACTTGTCGCGGTCGCTATCGGCAGCTACCTGCTCGGGGGTTTGGCCGGTGTGGTAGCCCAGTATTTCGTACAGCTCCTTTTTCAGCTTTTTTACTTCGTTCACGGTGATCTCGATATCGGTAGCCTGGCCCATGGCACCGCCGCTGGGCTGGTGAATCATGATGCGGCTGTGCTTGAGGGCAGTACGCTTGCCGGGGGCACCTGCAGCCATGAGTACAGCACCCATGCTGGCGGCCATACCGGTGCAAATGGTAGCAATATCGGGGGTGATGAACTGCATGGTATCGTACATGCCAAGGCCGGCGTATACGCTGCCGCCGGGGCTATTGATGTACATCTGGATGTCGCGGCTATGGTCGGTGCTTTCCAAAAAAAGCAGTTGGGCGGTGACGATATTGGCTACTTCATCCATAATGGGATAGCCGAGAAAGATGATGCGGTCCATCATGAGGCGGCTGTACACATCCATCACGGCAATATTCATAGGCCGCTCCTCGATGATATTGGGCGTCAGGTTGGTGACATTGTGCTTGATATAACCATCGAGGGTGTTGCTACTGATGCCGCGGTGCTTCACGGCGTATTTCTCAAATTCCTTTCCAAAATTCATGGCAGATGCTCCTTGTTTGTGCTTGCTGCAATATAGCTGCAATGCTCTTTCAAATACTGTGCAGGGAAAATTTCAGGACAACTTGTCGCAACAACAGATAAGGCTGGCAGGAAAGGTCATTTACAGCCTCCCCTTATGGGAAATGCCCGGCCGGCCGGCAAGCCTTATTGGCAGCAAAGCAGCGGTTGCGAGGTACTTGATTTTCCGGCCGGTCAGCACCAGCCGCCGCTGTATTTACCTGTTTTGGGGTATTACCCGCCCCCGGGTTTGCAGGGGCAATTGGTGCTTGTGAAGAGTTTCAATAGGATAAATTGCTTAGTCTGGCTGTTGCTATGCGGGGCTTACCCAAATCCAGCCTCATCCCAAAGTATTGGCATGGGTACCAGTAACCCAAACCCTTCAGCCGCTCTCGATGTTTCATCGGCCAATAAGGGCTTGCGGATGCACCGGGTAATGCTCGGCCAACCAGATGACAACACCTCACCCATCCCAAATCCGGCAGTGGGCTTGCACCAGCACCACAATTTTGCCTTTGCCTGCGGCAACAATTTTAACCAAAGCGCCACCAGTACCGTGATTGATTCCACAGGCTGAATAGCGAATTGAATAGAGATAATGGCATCGCCAATATGATACCATTGTGTTATGGCGTGGTCGATGGAAATGCAGGATTACCTGCTTCCAACTCTGGTAACTTTACCATGGCCAAAATCGGAACTGGCCAATATGAGGTGACCATTCCCGAAGAAAACTATGTTTCTGCTAACTACGTAACGGTGGCAACAGCGGCATTCAATACTCCTGCCATTGTAACTACCTTTCCCAGCAATGGTAAACTTCAGATTTACATTTTTGATCTTGCAGGTAACCCAAAAAGCAACTTTTTTCACTTTTGTGGTGTACAAGCCGTAATCATGCCTTATTTTAATTGTTTACTAAAATCCTTTTGCTGTGAAGATCATTTTTAAAATTTTGTATGCGGCTGCCTGTATACTAATGGCCAACAGCAATGCGCAGGCACAGAGTATAGGCATCGGCACCCAAACCCCAAATGCCAACGCTTTGCTGGACCTGAACTCTGAAACCAAGGGCCTGCTGATACCACGTATACCTTTATTGGCACTCAACAATGCAGCACCCTTTGCTATCCCACCGACCAGCCTGCTGGTTTTCAACACCACTTTCACTTCCGAACTTTCGCAGGGCTTCTACTTTTGGCGTGGCAACAAATGGAACCGCTTGACTTCTTCTGATGACGTGTGGAGCACTACCGGAAATGCAGGAACCAATGCTGCACCCAGTTTTATAGGGACGACAGATAATGTGAGCCTATGGTTCAGGGTCAGGAACGTAAATTCCGGCCTCATTGATTCCGGTAACAGCCGTACCACTTTTGGTTATGGCACTGCCCGGTCTGCCGGAGGACCAAACAATTCAGCATTCGGGTATAAGGCTTTGGGAAGCAGTTCAAGCCAAGCTGTGGGCAATACAGCCATCGGCTTTTTGGCAATCGAAATATTAAGGAGAGGTTTTTCGAATGTTGGCGTAGGAGGCTTCACCATAAGAAATCTTGATAGCGGAACAAATAATACAGGTATAGGAAGCAGCGCCCTCAGTTCTTTGGAAATTGGCGATGCCAATACTGCGGTTGGCTTCAACACTATGGCCGGTGTGTCAAATGGCGATTCTAATACGGCAGTAGGCTTCAAAGCCACTATGCTTACGGGCACAAAAGGCAGCACCGCCATTGGAGCCTTATCCATTGTTAATGCCGACAATTCGATAGTACTGGGGAGCATAGCAGGCTTCAACACCGCCACCACCAGTGCCAAAGTAGGCATCGGAACACCGCAGCCAGCGTTTAGTTTGCATGTAGCTAATAACGACGCGGCAAATGGCGGACATCTGCAAGGTATTATGGTTGAAAATTTAGCAAACACCACCGGCGAGGCCGCCATCAACTTTAGAAACCAGGGCACGGCAGGCACAGGAATCAATTACTGGATGGTGGGCCTTAACCAAAACCGAAACATGACCTTTGCCTATGGCAATGACTTTAATGGTTCCACCACTCGGCTGGTGGTGGACTCCTTAGGAAATCTCGGCGTCGGCGTTATTAATCCAACCCAGCGACTGGATGTAAACGGCAGTGTAAAAATGAATGGCGAACTGTATAATGGTACTTCCACCGCCAACCTGCTACCCATTGTGTATGGCAATGTCTCCAGTTCTGCCACCATACAGTCCGGCACTGGCAACTTCAGCATTGTAAAGGCAGGAACTGGTTTGTATGATATTACCCTTACCGGAAATCCCTATACTGTAAGTGCATATGCCGTTTCAGTTACCATAGCGTCTTCGGCCGGTCGATTTGCCACCACTTCAGCTAATGGTGCAGCGCTTCGCATTTCGGTATTTGATGCTGCAGGTACACTGGTAGATGCCGGCTTTCATTTTATGGTCATGAAGCCATAAACTGCAACAGCTACCTGCTTTCCATTATCACCACCGGCACTATCATTTCTTCCAGGCTCACGCCGCCGTGCTGAAAAGTGTTGCGGTAGTAGTTGACAAAATGATTGTAGTTGTTGGGGTAGCACAGGTAGTAGTCTTCGCGGGCAAAAATATAACTGCTGTTGATGCTGGGGCTGGGCAAGCCTGCCGCTGCAGGGTCGCGAAAAGCCAGTACGTCGCGGGCCTCATAGTTCAGGTTGCGGCCATGCTTGTAGCGGATATTGGTGGTGGTTTGGCGGTCGCCTACCACTTTTACCGGCGTCTTTACGCGTATGCTGCCATGGTCGGTGGCCAGCACCAGCTTTACCGGTTTATCAGCTATTTTTTTCAGGGCCTCGTACAGCGGGCTGTGCTCAAACCAGCTTTTGGTAAGGCTGCGGTAGCTGCGTTCGTCGCTGGCCAGCTCTTTCAGCACTTCCATTTCTGTGCGGGCATGGCTTAGCATGTCTACAAAGTTGTACACCACTACATTCAGCTCATTGCCCAGCAAGTTGTGTATGTTATTTACCAGCTGCTGGCCAGCCTCATTCGTCAGTATTTTGGTATAGCTCAGTTTGATATCGCCTTTGCCCAGGCGCTTGAGCTGCGCCCGCAAAAAATCTTCTTCGTGTTGGTTTTTGCTGCCTTCCTCATCATCATTTTTCCAGTGAGCCGAAAACTGCCGGGCTATATCCGCTGGCAGCAGCCCGGCAAAAATGGCATTGCGGGCATATTGGGTGGCCGTGGGCAAAATGCTGTAAAAGCTATTCTCTTCCAGCAGCCGGAAGCTCTCAGCAAAAATGGGCTGAATGGCCCGCCACTGGTCGAGGCGCAGGTTGTCTATCAATACTAAAAAAGTGGAATGCCCCTTGCCCAGCACGGGAAGCACTTTTTGCTGCAGCAGGGTATGGCTCATCACGGGTGCATGGGCCGCACCGGGCTTCAGCCAGCTGGCATAGTGGCGGCTTACAAACTTGAAAAACTCTGTATTAGCCTCATCCTTCTGGGTTTGAAATACTTCCCGCATTTCGGGGCTGTCGGTCTTATCCATTTCCATTTCCCAGTACACCAGCTTGCGATAGATGTCCATCCACTCGGCCGCATCGGGGTTGCTGTTGAGCGCCATGAAAAGATTGCGAAACTCCTGCTGGTAGCTGCTGGTAGTTTTTTCGCTCACCAGTCGCTTATTGTCCAATATCTTCTTCAAGCTCAGCAGTACCTGGTTAGGATTGACCGGCTTGATGAGATAATCGCTGATCTGACTGCCAATGGCATCTTCCATCACATTCTCGGCCTCGTTTTTGGTGATCATTACCACCGGCAGGGTTTGGTTTACGGCTTTTATTTTAGCCAGCGTTTCCAGGCCGCTCAGGCCGGGCATGCTTTCATCTATCAGTACCACGTCCAGCGCATGCTCTTTTACGTAGTCTATAGCGTCAAAGCCATTGGTGAGGCTGGCTACATCGTATCCCTTGCTTTGCAAAAAAAGGATCTGGCTTTTCAGGCTGTCGATTTCATCATCGACCCACAATATTTTGGCGAGGTTCATGTGTTTCTGTTCAATGGTTGACGGATGCTAAAGGTCGGTGTTTGGAGCGGCCTGCAGTCCGGTCATTTTCCAAACTGCGGCAGTCAGCAGAAATACGACAAATGACGACCGGCCAGTGTGCTGCCACTATAAGTTTGACGATTTATTACCAACTGAGCACACTTATCAAACGAAGGTGGTATTTGGCTTGGCAACCTCTATTTTTCCTGTATGGAAAAACCAGCTACGCCCGACAGCCAGCCAGCTGCTGAAGAAACGATTTTCAGCCAGGACGAATTTGTGCCCGGCCAATACGACAAATACATCCGGCAGGCCCGCAATGCCCTTTTTATTGTGGCCGCTGTACAGTTCTTATTTGGCGCCTTTCTGACCTACCAAAGCAATGAAGAACCGATCGTGGCCTGGATTGGGTTTGCTGTGGTAGCCTTTGTGTCGGCCCTGTTTTTTGGGCTGGGGCTGTACACCAAAAAAAAGCCGTACACCGCCATCCTCATCGGGCTCATATTGTATATATCGCTGCTGCTGCTGGATGTCGTCACTAACCCGGCCAGCATTTTCAAAGGCATCATCCTCAAAGCGCTGATCATTTTCTACCTGGCCCGCTCACTGGGCGATGCCAAAGAAGCACAGGAAGGCATGAAGCACATGAAAGGCGGGTAAATCGCCGCCATTACAGCCGGGTCAGCTGCAGCTTGCGCCAATACACTTTGATGCCGCCGCCATCGTGAATTTGCAGCGCTATGCTGCCTTTGCCACGGGCTATCTTGTCATCGGTCAGCGTTATCATTTGCTGGCCATTCAGCCAGGTGGTCACAGTGCCTGCCTGCACCCTTATTTTCATTTTATTCCACTGGCCATAGCGCAGGTGTTTTTCCAGGCTGCTATCGGGCTGTATCAGCCAGCCGCGGCCGTAGCTCTCGTATATGCCGCCGGTATGTTGGCCGGGTGGCGCTACTTCTACCTGCCAGCCGGTTATTTTGGTACCCTCAATGGTGCTTCTGAAAAACACCCCACTGTTACCCTCGGCCTCCTGCCTGAACTCAAGGGTTAGCTCAAAATCATCATACGCCTGCTCGGTAGCCAGATAACCGTATTGCTTATCGGGACCGCTTTCGCATACCAGCAGGCCCTTTTGTACGTACCATTTTTCGGTACCGTACACTTTCCAGCCAGTCAGGTCTTTGCCATTAAACAGGCTGGTGGACTGTGCTACCGATGTGGCTGCCAGCACCATGCCCAGTGCGGCCATTATCGCTCTATTCCTTACCGTTTTCATCGCATTCATTTTGTGGATGAGAAATGTGGTTGATGCCGGGCTAATGCTGGCTCCCGCCTGTTTCCTTCAGCGTGCAGCACCTACAGCTTCCGTATTTTGATGTTTCTGAACCAGGTGGGGCTACCATGATCTTGCAAGGCAATGAAGCCGGTACTAAACTTGCCATAATCAGGAAAAGATTCCCACTTGCCACTGTTGCGGCGCTTCCACCAATCATCGCTCCCGGGTACAAAACTCACCGTCATTTTCCCATTCAGCCAATACTCTACTTTTTTAGCCGTTACTACTATCCGGGCGGTATTCCATTCGCCGGCAGGCTTCAATACTTTATCGGCCGGGGCAGTATACATGGCATAGTCGCAGGCGGTGGTCTGCCAGTCTTCCAGCTTATCGGGGTAGCCGGTATCATCTATCAGTTGGTACTCGGGCGCTGTTTGGTAGGGTGCCTTGTATTGGCTGCCCTCTTGTGCATGGTAAAAGATGCCGCTGTTGCCACCCGGGCTTATTTTCCACTCCAGGTACAATTCGAAATGCTCAAACTGCGCATCGCCGTACAAAATATCGCCACCAGTATCGCCGTGGGCAGTGCCTAGTGTTTTCAGCGTACCACCTTCTACCACCCAGCCAGCGGGAAAAGCCGGCTTATTGAAGCCTCGCCAGCCCTTGCTGGTGCTACCATCAAACAGCAATTGCCAACCGGCTCTCTTCTCTGCCGCCGAAAGGCTGTTTGGCGCAGCCGACTGCGAATAAACATGAGTAGTAGCCATGATGGCAAAAAGAAGCGATAAGAGAGATAACCATTTTTTCATAAGGCAAAACGCGGTGAGGTAGAACAAAGAGAAAGCTGGCATAGCCTTCGATCAGCAACTAATGTAGTGCATTGGCTGCAATGGCTGCACGCAGGTAACTGCGGCGGGCAGCCTACTACCCCAATACAAAAAGTAGGAGCCCTATTTATCGGCCCGTAGAACCGCTGTAGTGCGGCACGTAGCCATCGTGCCGTAGTATCGCCAGCAGGTCCTTTTCCAGGCTTACCACCGGATACTCAATCAGCCTGCCTACTTCTTTGCCATTGGCCTCTACTATCAGGGTGGGCACCCGCAAAACATTGCGACCAGCTTCTTCATGGCCAGGGCTTTGCTTGTACATGCTGGCGTGGTTACTTACCATGATCAGTGTCAGCTGCCTGGCCGCAAAACCACAGCAGTCCAGCATCTTCAGCAGCCGGGGCACCTCTCGCCGGCTATCGCCACACCAGGTTCCCATAAAAATGGTCAGTTGCTTATCGGCCAGCAAAGGCCGGATAAACTGACAGGTAAATGAATCGACAACATAGGCCTGGTAGTTGGCAAGAAACCAATCGGCAAACGGTGCCCGCAGCAGTGCTTCGCGGGGCTGCCTGCCCAGCAGCATCGGGCGGCCGGCAGCATCGGTCGGCAGGGAATCGGTGGTGGTTTGGGCCGGTTGGCTGTGGGCCACCACGCTGGCACATAGCATGCATAGGATGGCCGCTGCCATCCGAATATTGATAGTCATAAAAAATGAAAGATGAAGAGATGAAGAAATAACCCACCATGTACCGCTATGCAAACGCCGCAGCGCCGCACCGCAGCGAATACAGTGAGCAAGAGATAATGGAAACAGTAACACCTGCCCTAGGCAAGCAGGTACTGCGCCGGCGGCCTGAATACAAGGCTGCAAACCCCCGACGTAAGAAAAGATAAACAGGCTGTGGAGCCCGCCGCAGTTTCACACATAAGTTGGGCAGGAGCACTACTGCTGCCAGCCGTGCCAAACAACTCCGATACCAGATTAATGATGACGCCATTGTTGTGAGCCAACTGGCTGTTGCCATCATCGGCTGTTAGTACCCGGGCACAATCGCAAGCTTGCTGCTGCGCCAGGCTGGCCTGCACCTGGCACCAGGCATAGGCAGCCCACTTGCCACCATGCATGGCCAGCAGCGTTACACTCAGCGTTATGATTGCCAGATACCTGCGCATTTCCAATAAAAATAAAAAGCAACCGCTCTGCAAAGCCGGCTACACTCAACTGCCTGTAATCATCAGGAGCTTTTTGGCCACCATTTCAGCAGACTTTTCGGCCGTAAGCTAGCAGCTGCAGCCGCAACATCTTCTTCCTTGGGGTCCAAAATATGCCCGATAAGTATGTTCAGCCGTAAAGCTTAAACGACGTGCTACCAGCACCGCTCTTCATCAGCTCGCTTTCACACCAGCTTCATATTCACCGGATCCCACAGCACATACTTTTTTTCGAAGTAGCTATCGTTGCACAGCAGTGCCGGGGCACATGCCCTGAAGCCAAACACCGGATCTTCGGCCACGGTGCCGCCGGTACGAATGGCCCGGAAGAAATTGCCAAAATGATCGTAGTGGGCGCCTTTGTAGCCGTCTTCCGCCTGGTATACCGTTTCGCGGGGGGGCAGCATTTTTTTGCGTTCATTGCCGCCCTTGCCCTGCTCGGCTGCTTTGGCTTTCAAAAAAGGATCGTCGGTACCCGCATCGGCATTCAGGCGCACCGTTACTTTTTCCCATTCCACATCCATGCTGCCCTTGCTGCCATTCAGGCGCAGGTAGGTGGTACCGCTGGTGCCATCCACAAAGTTGCACCGAAGACTCAGGTCAAAGCCGGGATGCGCTTGCGTTTCAGGGTAATCGAACATACCCAGCAACACATCGGGCACGTCGCGGCCATCTTTCCAGTAGCGCAGGCCGCCCATGGCAGCTATTTTGGTGGGGCCCATGCTATTGGTGATGAAATGCAAGCTGCTGAAAAGGTGTACAAACAAATCGCCACTCATGCCAGTGCCATAGTCGAGGTAGTTGCGCCAGCGAAAAAACCGCAGCGGATCGAACGCATGCTTTTTATTGATTTCGTATTTATCCCAGGCCACGTTCTGCGCATTGCCATCGGCGGGTATTTTATATTGCCATGCTCCTTCGGGGCTCATCCGGGCCCAAAAGCCCTCGGCGTAGTTCAACTCACCAATGGCGCCGGCTGCCAGCAGTTCTTTCGCTTTTTCATTGCCCAGCGAGCTCACACCCTGGCTACCCACCATGTATACTTTGCCGCTTTTCTTCCAGGCATTTACCAGTGCCCATCCTTCGCTTACGGCGTGTAGCATTGGTTTTTCGCAGTACACGTGCTTACCGGCCTCCAGCGCCGCTATGCTAATGGGCTGGTGCCAGTGGTCGGGGGTGCCAATGATGACGGCATCTACATCGCTTCGCTTCAGCAGCTCCTTGTAGTCGTTGGTAGCAAACAGCTGTTGGCCCCAACGCTGCCGGGCAGCCTCTATGCGGCCTTTGTACAGGTCGCACACCGCGGTGATCACTACGCCTTCGTGCTGCAAGGCGGTTTTCATGTCTTCGGTGCCCATGCCACCAGCACCTATCAGGCCCATGCGAATGGGTTGGCCATCGGCAAATGCCGGCAACCGGCGAAGCGCATGCTGTGCCTGACCAGCCTCATGCGCCAGGGCGCTTTGCCCGGCCAAAAGGCCAGCACCGGCCAGACCCATCTGCTGCAAAAATGAACGACGATTTTTCTTACTCATATGGCTGTTTGGTTACAGGCCCATGAATGTAGGGAAAAATACAACCAGCCGCCGATGGGCTACAAGGGCAGGCTGCCTTGTACCGGTAGTAGTCGAAAGCTTTTGCGGTGGTGCGGGCACAAGCCGTAGCGGGCAATGGCCTGCCGGTGCTGCAGCGTACCGTAGCCTTTGTTTTGCAGCCAGCCGTACTGCGGGTACTGCTCGTGCAGGCGGTACATGTATTCATCGCGGTGGGTTTTGGCCAGCACACTGGCGGCTGCTATGCTGGCGTATGTGGCATCGCCCTTTACTACACACTGGTGGGCTATGCCGGCATAGGGCCTGAAGCGGTTGCCATCTACCAGTAGCAACTGTGGCTTTGTTTGCAGGCCGGCTACCGCTCCATGCATGGCCTGGTAAGTGGCTTGCAAAATATTGATGCGGTCGATGGTAGCCTCGTCTACCGCCTGCACGTGCCAGCCAACGGCTTCGCGTTCGATGATGGGGCGCAGTAAGTTGCGATCCGTCTCTTTCAATTGCTTACTATCATTGAGCAGCGGGTGGCAAAAACCAGCCGGCAAAATGACGGCCGCCGCAAACACCGGCCCGGCATAGCAGCCACGACCAGCTTCGTCTATCCCGGCCTCTACCGTTTCTGGTTGGAAAAAAGGCAACAACACCCATCAAAAATAATAGCCGATGCGGGCCGAAAAGCCATGGGCTTCATCGTAGCGGCCTCGCCTGTTTTCCAATACGTGTCTAAATATACCCACATTGAACTCGGCGGCTACGCCTATATGCTTACCCAATCTATACTCCATGCCTAGCGGCACCTGCCATCGCTGCCACCTGAATGGGCGGCCAGGTAGTCGTGGGCCTTCTTCCACCCGTTGCTCCAGTACAAAGAAGCCAGCTTGAGTCGAACCTTGGCCCCGTTGGTAAGAGGTGGATTGCGAAATCTCATTACGCAGGGTCCACATATTGGTCCACGACAAGCCGGTGTAAAATGAAAAGCGATTTGCCTGCCCAAAAGGCTGCCAGCGCTGCTTCCAGCCGAGTTGCAGGCCCAGCAACTGGAAATACATATCGTTGCTATATTCCTGTCGCGTCAGCTCAAATCCACCAGGCAAAGTGGTTGAGGTGGACGTGCTAAGCGTCTGCCCCGGCATCATATTTTTGTGATATACTATTCCAGTTTGAAAACTTGCCTGCCGCCAAAACTCGCCTGCCCTATTCTGCTGCCAATGCCAGTTGGCATCCAACTGCCACAGATAGTCCTGCTGTACGGCCGACCGACCGGAAAATCCACTGTAATTGAAAGTGGGAAAAGAAGCTCCATCGGCGAGATAGTGCTGGAAAACGAAGGGGAACGAGCGGTTGCGAAATTCGGTTTCCAGCCAGCTGCCGCCTGCCACAATACCATCCAGCTTTAAAGTACCCCTCGATTGGCCGAAACCATTTGTTTGTACGAAGAAGGCCGCCAGTAAAAGGCCCGCTTTCCATTGCTTCATAGCTAAAACTGTATGATAGATGAAAATAGCCCTTGGGCAGATACAACTACTTTTGCCTGTTATTGTTTTAGGTTTCGTTATGAATTCAGATACTTCGACGATTCGTTCCGCTAACAAAGCCGTGTACTACTGGCTGCTGGCAGGGGTAGCCATGACCATCATCCAAGTAGCATTGGGCGGCATTACCCGCCTTACGGGCAGCGGCCTCAGCATTACCGAGTGGGATGTGGTGACCGGCAGCTTACCCCCGCTGAACGAAGCGGCC
>JALOMC010000264.1 GCA_025455665.1 Chitinophagaceae bacterium
TTGGCAATGCGGGTGCTGTTTTCCAGGTTTACCAGCCGCGTTTTGCTGTAAATGCTGGAGCCCGGCTCGTTGAAGCCAATGTGGCCATTGTTGCCAATGCCCAATATCTGTAGGTCAATGCCGCCTTCGGCGTCTATCTGCGCTTCGTACTCCAGGCAGTGGCGTTTGATGTCTTCCTGGCGCCACTCGCCATTGGGGATGTGAATATTGCGGCTGTCAATATCTACATGATCAAATAAGTGGCGGTGCATAAAGCTCCAGTAGCTCTGCACAGCCTCCCGCTCCAGCGGGTAGTACTCATCCAGGTTAAAGGTGACCACATTGCGAAAACTAAGCCCCTCTTCGCGGTGCATTTTCACCAGCTCTTTGTACATCGAAATGGGGGTGGAGCCGGTAGCCAGCCCCAGCACACACTTGCGGCCTTCCATTTGGCGGGCCCTGATGAGGTTGGCAATTTGCTCGGCTGCAAATCGGGAGCCTTGCAATGGCGTGCTGAAGATTTGAACCGGAATTTTTTCGTAAGAAGTGACCATGTATAGCGGGTTATTAATAATGGACAAACCAGGTAAAGGCGGTTGCAAGCGCTGTTCAATCTGCACGTAGCTACGAAATTGGCTGTCTGGCCAAGCCCTGTTTTCGGCAATGCGGGGCTCCTCAGGCGCTTTTCTATTGGGCAAATTTGTAAATTATTCGGGAGTAATAAAAATGGATTTTTCAAAATGGAGCTTTGTTAAATAAAATATTTTATAAATTTGCTGCCAATTCGGCCCTATTTTCTTTATTCACCCTCAAGTGTTCGTTCATTGGCACATATCCGCGATAAAATTCTGGCCCATTTTAAAGCAGACGCCCTCACGGGGGTAGCTTTTAAAGATCATGCCCGCCGCAAGCGCATCATCGGCCGGCTCAGCAATATGGAGGAAATCACTATCAACGAAATTGCTGAGTCGCTGAACATCAGCGTGCCCAAGGCCACCGAGCTGCTGAACGAACTGGCGGAAGAAGGCTTTGTGGTAGAAAAAGGGAAGCGGGCCGACGGCCCCGGCCGCAAGGCTACGTTTTATGGCCTGGCGCCCGATGTGTGCTATTTTCTGGGGGTAGAAATCAGGAAGTACAAGATCAACCTGGGGTTGATGGGCTTTGACAAAAGCATGTACAAAGCCAGCTACGACATCCCTTTCTTTTCAGAAGACGACCACGAATCGCTGGCCGAAATCGTGAAGCAAATCCGCTTGTTCATTGAGGCCGCTGGCCTGCCCGTGGAGCGCATAGTGGGCATGGGCGTATCCATTTCGGGCCGTATCAATGTCAATACCGGCGAAATTCTCACCATCTACCACTTTTCGGATGCGCCGGTCAAAAAAACACTGGAAGAGGCCTTCGGCATGCCGGTGTATCTCGACAACGATAGCCGGTCGCTGGCCTATGGCGAGTTTCACTTCGGCGCCCGTACCACCGAATCGGAAGTACTCATCCTGAACCTGGACTACGGCATGGCACTCGGCATTTTTGTAAATGGCCGCCCGGTGTTTGGCGCCAGCGGCTACGCTGGCGAGTTGGGCCATATCCCGCTTTTCGACAACGAAAAGATTTGCTTTTGTGGCAAAAAGGGCTGTATGGAAACAGAAGCTTCGGGCCGGGCCCTTATTGAGTGGATTACCGGGCAAATGAACGACGGCTCCAACAGCATCCTGGCCCGCGTATTGGCCAAAAAGGGCATTATAGAGCTGGAAGATGTAGTAGACGCAGTAAAAAAAGGCGATAATCTGGCCATTTCGGCCATCGGCAATGCGGCTGGCAAAATTGGGCGGGGCCTGGCCGTTACCATCAACCTGCTCAATCCGCAGCTCATCATCCTCAGCGGCAGCCTGAGCGAGGTGGGCGAAAGCCTGCTGCTGCCCGTGAAAACCTCGCTGATACAGCACTCGCTGACGCTGGTAAACTCCGACACCCGCGTGGTGCTCAGCAACCTGTACGAAAAGGCCGGCCTGCTGGGCAGTTGCCTGCTGGTGCGAGACAAGATCACCGGCCTGGTGTAAAAAGCAGGAGCCCTCGGGGAAAAACAATGGGTAGCTGAGCGGCTGCAGCCGACCGCAATCCTTACTTTTGCCGCCAGTAAATCACTGAATTTTCCCTCCAACAATGAGTCATTCTTCACAACCTGCCATCCTCCTGCTGGAAGATGGCCATGTTTTTCATGGCTTTGCCTTTGGTAAAACCGGTACCACTTCGGGCGAAATCTGTTTCAATACCGGCATGACCGGCTATCAGGAGGTTTTTACCGATCCCAGCTATTATGGCCAGGTGCTCATCATGAACAGTGTGCACATTGGCAACTATGGCGTGCTGGACACCGATGTAGAAAGCGACTCGGTAAAAATAAAGGGGCTGATAGGTCGCAACCTGGAGGAGGCCTTTAGCCGCATGATGGCCCATGGCAACCTGCAGGATTACCTGGAACGCAACGGCGTGGTGGCCATTGAAGGCATCGACACCCGGGCACTGGTGACACATATCCGGGAGCAGGGTGCTATGAACTGCATCATCAGCAGCGATGGCAAAACGGTGGATGAACTGCGGGAAATGATGAAAACTGTGCCCGATATGAGCGGGCTGGAACTGGCCTCGGTGGTCAGCACGGCCGAGCCATTTTTTATGGGCGATGAAAATGCGCCCAAGCGGGTATCGGTGCTCGATTTTGGCTGCAAGCGAAACATCATTCAAAACATGGTGAACCGCGGCGTTTACTGCAAGGTGTTTCCTGCCAAAACACCCGCTGCCGAAGTACTGTCCTTCAACCCCGATGGTATTTTCATCAGCAATGGCCCCGGCGATCCTGCGGCCATGGACTATGCCATTTCAACCATCAAAGAATTAGCAGCGGCCGGCAAGCCCATGTTCGGCATTTGCCTGGGGCACCAGCTGCTGGCGCTGGCCCACGATATTCCCACTTTCAAAATGCACCACGGCCACCGCGGCCTCAACCACCCGGTCAAAAACCTGCAGACCGGGAAAAGCGAGATCACTACGCAAAACCACGGTTTCGGTGTCGATCCCGAAGCCGTGCGCCAAGCCGACCATATCGAAATCACCCACGTCAACCTGAACGATGACAGCATTGAAGGCATTCGCATCAAAGGCAAGCCTTTCTTCAGCGTGCAGTACCACCCCGAAGCAACGCCTGGCCCGCACGACAGCCGCTATTTGTTCGACGACTTTGTGGCGCTGATGAGTTGATATTGCACAGTCAATGATCAAGAAATAATTGGAGGCGACCTTTTCGGAGGTCGTTTCTTATTTTTGGTGCAAAGGCAGTCATGGCAAAATCAATCCTTCGCGAACAATTGAAAGCACGCCTCGACGAGGCTGATAATCGTACCCTTCAGTTGGTGCAGGTGTTACTTGATCATGACACTGGCAGCGATTGGTGGCATGAACTGCCGACAGAGGTGCAGCAATCGATTGACCGTGGCCTGGCAGAAAGCAAGGCTCAAAAAGGTATTGCGCATCAGGATGTTCAATCGATGCTGGCAGTATGGCATACTAAATAGTATGGATGCCGGAAGCCATCAGTAGTTTTCAGGCAAATCTTTTATTTCTGAAAACTCACTGGACACAGAAAGAAGTGCAAGCCTTTGTATTATTGGTAGAACGCAAACTGCAACTACTTGAAGTACACCCAAAACTGGGAAGACCCACATTCCAACGTAAACAAGTCTACAAAACCCTTATTCATCCCCGCATTTTATTGTTTTATCGGGTAAGGCCACGGCTCCGGCAAATAGAGTTATTAAGCTTTTGGCACACGAGCCGCTCACAATCACTATAAACTTCATGCAAGCCATGCGCATCGCCATCATCAACGGACCTAACCTGAACCTGCTGGGCCAGCGGGAACCCGGCATTTATGGCAGTGAGTCGTTCGAGGCATTTTTCAGTGGCCTGCAGCAGGCGTTTCCGCAGGTAGAGTTCTCCTATTTTCAAAGCAATGTAGAAGGCGAGCTCATCAACTACCTGCACCAGGTAGGCTTCACGGTCGATGGTATTATCATCAACCCCGGCGGCTACACGCACACATCGGTAGCCTTGGGCGATGCTATTGCTGCCATCAAAGCACC
>JALOMC010000265.1 GCA_025455665.1 Chitinophagaceae bacterium
TGAAATATACCGACCTGAACCTGCTGATGGCCAGCATGGGATAACAACCCATTTTAAAATGCGATAAGGAAAGAGTGAGCAGCCATCGCCAAAATCATCCATGCAAACGCTTCGTTGGATACTGGCATCGCTACACCTGATAGGGCTGGGTGTGGGCTTTGGCGCCTGCTGGCTGCGGGCTGTCCGGCTGCAGGCACTGGCCAAAGGCACCGGCAGTTTGCAGGCCGTGCTCAACGCCGACAATTGGTACGGTGTAGCTACGCTATTGTGGATAGCCACCGGCCTGTGGCGTGCCTTTGGCGGCGTAGAAAAAGGCAGCGACTACTACCTGAACAGCACGGCTTTTCTGGTAAAAATGGCACTATTCATCGTAGTATTTGCACTGGAATGGGTGCCCATGGTCGCCTTCATAGGCTGGCGAATACAGCTGAAAAAACAACGGCTGCCCGATACCCGGAAGGCAGGCCTTTTTGCCACCCTTACGTATCTCGAACTCTTCGTCTTTCTACTGATGGTGTTTGCCGCTACCGCTACGGCTCGTGGCTTGTGGTATTAAGCTGTTGCTGACAGGTCCAACCCGCCGATGGCTTTGTAGTCTTCCCGAAGTGGCGTAAACACATCGAGCAGGCGACAATGCGTAAGGGCCCGCCCACCATGCTGTACGCCGGATGGAATATGGCAAAACCGACCCGGCTCCAGCACCTGTACTTCACCGGCAATCGTCATTTCAAATTGGCCCTCCAGCACAAAGGATAACTGCTCGTGCACATGGCTGTGCAGGGGCACTTCGCTGCCAGCATCTACTTCTATAAAATTGAGGGTTTGGCTACCGGTGTGCAGCAGCTGCGAGTGAAAGCCGGGGGCGATTTCACAAGCGGCTATTTCATCAAACTTTAAGAAGGGCATACCAAGTAAAGTTCAAGCGTTTGAAAGTTCAACAGTTCACAGGTTCACGAGTTCACAAGTTTGTGTGTGGGCGGTGTTTACATCGGCTACCAACCCATCCGACCCATCCATCCAATCACCCAATTAACTAATAAACTAATCAACCAATCAACCAATCACTTAAAATCCGCCATCGCAATGCGCTGCTGGCAAAAGGAAATTTCCTGCTCATCGTTGCTGGCAATGAGCACCAGCCGGCCTTTGGCAAACTGCTGCATCCACTGATGATACATGGCGATGCCGGCCAGATCGAGATTGCTGGTAGGCTCATCCAGCAGCAGCAGGGCCGATTGGCTGCCAATAGCCTGCGCCAGCTTTACCCGCTGTTTCATGCCACTGCTGAAATAGCGCATTTGCTGGTGGCGGGCAGCACCCAGCTGCATCAGTTCTATCACTTTCGTGCTGTCAAGGCCGGGCAGCCAGGGCCTGAATTTTTCATGAAATGCCAGAAACTCCGTGAGTGTCAACTCCTCAATCAGTTCGAGGTAAGGGGCGCACAGCGCCACTTGTCGGAAATAATCTTCGGCCGCCACCGGTTGGCCCTGCAGGCGCAGCGTCAGCTCGCCTTCGCTTTTCTCCAGCGCCCCGGCTATTACCTGCAGCAGGGTGCTTTTGCCACTGCCATTGGCACCGGTAATGGCCACAGGCGCATCGGCTACAATGGTGGCCTGCAGGCGCCTGAAAATCCAGTGCCGGTTGTAGCGTTTCCCCAGGTTGGTCAGTTGTAATTGCATGCTGCCGTAGATGGTCGCAAAATAAAGAAGTCCTTCTGTGGCAGAAGGACTTCATCTGTCTCAAAAATTTGTTTTTACTCGTCGAGGGCACCTTTGGTAAACCGCTTGATGATGCCACGGCCGCTATCGCGGATAAAAGTGACGATCTCGTCCCGTTCATCGCTGATGGGCAGTTCTTCTTCGATGTATTCCAGTGCCTGCGAGGTGTTCATGCCTTTGTTGTAAATGCAACGATACACATCGAGAATATGATTGATCTGCTGATTGCTAAAGCCGCGGCGCTTAAGACCGACCGAGTTGACGCCAGCGTAGCTCAGCGGGTTGCGGCCCGCTTTTATATAGGGCGGCACATCTTTGCCCACCAGGCTACCGCCCGATACAAAGGCGTGCTGCCCGATTTTTACAAACTGGTGAATAGCACTCACGCCACCTACCACCGCCCAATCACCCATTTCTACGTGGCCGGCCATCTGCGTGTTATTGCTCATAATGCAGTTGTTGCCTATCACGCAGTCGTGGGCTATGTGGCTGTAGGCCATTATCAGGCAGTTGTTGCCTATTTGGGTGCGGCCGCGGTCTACGGTACCACGGTTCACGGTCACAAACTCCCGGATGGTGCAGTTGTCTCCGATTTCAGCAGTCGTTTTTTCACCGGTAAACTTCAGGTCCTGCGGAACGGCACTGATAACCGCCCCCGGAAAAATGCGGCAGTTTTTGCCAATACGGGCCCCTTCCATAATGGTCACGTTGCTGCCAATCCAGGTGCCTTCACCAATGGTTACATTGCCGTGGATCACCGTAAAGGGGTCCACTTTCACATTGTCGGCCAGGCGGGCATCGGGGTGTATATACGCCAGCGGATGAATCATAAGTACGGGTAGTTTGGCCAGCGCTGACGGCGGGTGCTGGCCGCTGTAGTTGGCTTGTTAATCATCAAAAATAGCGCCGCCGACCATTCGGCCCGGCATTTTAGCATTTACTGTTAGGCCATTGTTTAGCCGGCCCGCTTTACCAGCTGCGCCAGCATATCGGCTTCGGTACACACTTTTCCTCCCACATACACGGTGCCACGCATGCTGCAAATACCGCGCCGGATGGGCTCCAGCAGTTCCAGCTTTAGCAGCATGGTATCGCCGGGGCGCACCATGGCTTTGAACTTGCAGTTATCAATTTTCAGAAAGTAAGTATCATACTGGCCGGGCGGCATGGCGTTGATGCACAAAATGCCGCCAGTTTGCGCCAGCGCTTCTATCTGCAGCACGCCGGGCATCACCGGGTTGTTGGGAAAATGGCCCTGAAAAAACCATTCATTGAAGGTCACATTCTTCACGCCTACAATGCTGGTAGATGTAAGCTCTATCACTTTATCGACCAGCAAAAACGGGAAGCGGTGCGGCAGCGTTTTACATTGGCAGCATGGCCGGGCCGGTGAGCAATGATGTGGCTCTTTACCGGATAACCGATGAGTGCCAGATCGCCTACTACATCCAGCAGCTTGTGGCGGGCAGGCTCATTGGGGTAGCGCAGCTTCAGGTTGTTCAGGTAGCCTTCGCCTTGTATTTCAATAGTGTCTTTTTTAAACGCCGCTTTCAATCGCACCTTGGCTTCTTCGGTAATGGGCTTATCCACCACCACTATGGCATTATTGATATCGCCGCCCTTGATCAGGTTGTGCTCCAGCAGCATTTCCAGTTCGTGCAAAAACACAAACGTGCGGCAGGGCGCTATTTCAGCCCTGAAGTCGCTCAGGGTCTTCAGCTGCGCATGCTGGGTGCCCAGTACCGGGCTGTTAAAGTCGATCAGCGTGGTCACTTTGTACTCGGTAGAGGGCAGGGCAGTTATTTCTACGCGGCGGGCCTCATCGCAGTACTGTATGTTTTCGCCAATGGTGTACCACTGCTTGGCCGCTTCCTGCTCCACCACCCCTATTTCGTCAATCGCTTCTATAAAAGGGCGGCTGCTGCCATCCATAATGGGTATTTCGGGCCCATTGATCTCGATGTGGCAGTTATCGACCCCCAGGCCTACCAGGGCTGCCAGCACATGCTCTACCGTGCTGATGCGGGCCCCGTTCTCTTCCAGCGTGGTGCCGCGGCTGGTATCTACCACCAGGTCGCAGTCGGCCTTAATGGTGGGCTGATTGGGCAAATCGATGCGCTGAAATACGAAGCCATAACCGGGCTTGGCCGGCTTCAGGTTCATGTGCACATAGGCACCGGTGTGCAGGCCCGTACCTTCTACACTTACCGTATCGGCCAGGGTATGTTGTTTGTCAGGATTAAAACCGTTGTTGTTGTTCGGCGTCATGGCGGCTGTTTTGCTAAAAATTGGAGCCGCAAATATAGCCAATGGCCTGCGGACACCTCTTTTTAAACCGCTGGTACACTCATCAGCCATGCAGGCCGCTGGTATATCCATCCGCCGGCTGCGCCACTCATACCCCGGCCACTTTTTAGCACCGTTGATGCAGTTGCCCCCGCTACCTGTGCCACAGCGATGCCAGTTTTGCGCCATCCATTTACACACACCAAACACCTTTTTTCAACATGAGAAAGCATTTCCTGACTCTTTGCGCCAGCTTGTTTACCATGCTATGCGCCCTGGCTACTCCGCCTACTGAAGCTATTGTAAAAGGGACCGTAACCGATGCCGCAAAGCAACCACTGGCCCAGGCCACTGTGGCGCTGCACCGCCTGTCCGACTCTGCCCTGGTGCGCACTGCCCTGACTGATAAGGATGGCCGCTTCGAAATCGGCGGCTTGCTCAAAGGCGAGTATTTCCTAAAAGCCAGTGCCACCGGCTATACCGAATTTGTAAGCGGCACCATCAGCCTGGCCCCCGGCGACCAGCATACCGCAGGCCCCATCAGCCTGCCAGCGCATGCCAAAGAGCTGCAGGGCGTTACCGTCACTGCCCGCCGGCCCCTTATCGAAATCAAAGCCGACAAAACCATCTTCAATGTTGAAAACAGCATCACCGGCCAGGGCAGCGATGCGCTGGAGCTGCTGACCAAAACGCCCGGCGTACAGGTAGACAACAATGAAAACATCAGCATGAAGGGCAAAACCGGCGTGCGGGTGTATGTAGATGGCCGCATGATGCAGCTGGATACTAAAGACCTGGCCGCCTACCTGCGCAGCATCAACAGCAACGATATTGAGGCCATCGAAATGATCAGCAATCCATCAGCCCGGTACGATGCCAGCGGCAATGCCGGCATCATCAATATTCGTTTGAAAAAGAACAAGAAGTATGGCACCAATGGTTCTGTCAACCTTGGGCTGGTGCAGGGCATTACGCCCAAAGGCAATGGCAGTATTAACCTGAACAACCGCAATAAAAAACTGAACCTGTTTGGCAACGTGGGGGGCAGCATTGGCAACTACGCTACTGATATGACACTGTATCGCATTCAAAACGATACCCTGTACGATCAGCAGTCGCTCAATATCAGCCGCACCCGTGCTGTAAATGCCAAAATAGGCGCCGACTGGTACGCCAGCAGCCGCCAAACCTTTGGCGTACTGGCCACCATCAACCACAACGATGGACCCTGGAGCGCCAGCAGCACCACCCCCATTTACGACAACAAAACCGGCCAGCTGGCCAGCACCCTGGTAGCCAGCAACCGCATCCCCGGTAGCCGCACCAATGCCAATTTCAATGCCAACTACCGCTTTGCCGATACCAGCGGCTTCGAGCTAAATATTGATGCCGACTATGGCCTGTTTCGTGGTGTAGGCCGCAGCTTGCAGCCCAACCGCTATTTGCGCCCCAATGGCTCCCTCGATCGTGAAGTCATTTTTGGCAACCATACGCCTACCGATATCAATATCTACACTTTTAAGGCCGATGTAGAGCAGAAAAAATGGGGCGGCAAACTGGGCTACGGCGCCAAGTTCTCGTACGTAAAAACTGATAACGCTTTCAACTTTTTCGACTACCAAAACGGCCAACCGGTGCTGAATACCGGCCGCAGCAACCAGTTTAGCTACACCGAAAATGTAAACGCAGCGTATGCTAACTACCAGCGCCAGCTGAGCGAAAAGTGGAGCCTGCAGGCAGGCCTGCGCCTGGAGCAAACCAACAGCGACGGGCAGCTGACCCGGGCTGATGGCCAAAAGCAGGAAGACGACCGCGTAAAACGCCACTACCTCGATTTTTTTCCCAGCGCCGCCCTCACCTGGAACTTCAATAAAACCAACACACTCAACCTTACTTACAGCCGCCGCATCGATCGGCCTACCTACCAGGACCTCAACCCGTTTGAAAACAAACTGGACGAACTGACCTACGAAAAAGGCAACGCCTTTTTGCAACCGCAGTACACCGATAATGTCGAGCTGTCGCACACCTTCAAGGGCTTTCTTACCACCACAGTAGGCTACAGCTATGTCAAAGATTTTGCTACACAAATCACCGATACCACCAATGGCAAAGCCACTTTCATCCAGCAGCGCAACCTGGCCAGTCAGCAAATCATCAACTTCAGCGTAGGCGCTCCGCTACCCATTGCCAAGTGGTGGAATGGCTACCTCAACCTGTGGTACAATTACCAGATTTACAAAGGCACCTTCAACAATGGCCGCATCAACGAGCAGGTACCCACTTACGGCGTATACATGCAAAACAGCTTTAACCTCAGCAAGAAAGGCCTCAAAGCTGAAATGACAGGTTGGTTCAACGGTCCGTCCATTTGGGCCGGCACCTGGCGCATTCGCCCCATGGGCAATCTCGACATTGGTGTGATGCAACCGCTGTTCAAAAACAAAGCCAGCATCAAGCTATCCATGACCGATGTGTTTCGTACCAATTTCTGGCGCTCCACCAACAATTTCGGCGGCGTATACATCCGCGGCCGCGGCCAGTGGGAGGCCCAAACTGTTCGCATCAATTTCACGTGGCGCTTTGGCAGCAACGAAGTAAAGAGCGCCCGGCAGCGCCAAACCGGCCTCGAAAGCGAAGCAGGCCGCATCAAAAACTAAGCATCGTTCACCACTCCATCACACCCTTGCCGGCACATGCTGGCAAGGGCTTTTTTATAATTTGACTTTGGGGCACTCAGCTGCGGTGCTCATCCCGGCAGCGGTAGGCCGCTCTCCGCACTACTCCTCCCCCGCCTCCAGGCGGGGTGCGGGGTAGTATCGTCCATCGGCCAGCCCATCGGCGGTGGTGCTACTATCGGCTGATGATCTGCAGCTATCAGCCTTCAGTTGGCGTGCTGGCTGCGGTGTTCAACCGACCCTGCTGCTTCATCCATTCCATAGCCAGGCGTATTTGGCCAAAGCTGATCTGGTCGCCCATCACTTCTTTAATGGGGCCCATGCTTTGGGGCTGCAGCTCTGCTATCACATCGCAGCACTGC
>JALOMC010000266.1 GCA_025455665.1 Chitinophagaceae bacterium
CGTCGGTAGTCGTTTTTGCTGGGGGCCCCATTTTTAAAACACACCATGGCGCTTACCGGGTAGCTGCCCTGAAAGTTTGAGTTGTCGAAGCACTCAATATGGGTGGGCAGTTCGGGCAGCGAAAGTGATTCTTGCAATTCTTCCAGCACATCCAAAAGTTGCTCTTCCGTTTTGCCTTCTACGTTCAGTAGTTTGCGGCGGCGCAGTTCGTCCTGGTGTATCAATACGTTTTTGTGGCTCAGCTCCAGCAGCTTCTTTTTATCACCTGCTTTGGGCACGGTTACCTGCACGGCCATATCGGCATACTCCAGCTCGGTAGGTACTACTACCTCGGGGGCATCGCTGCCAAAGGCGTCGCGTATGCGGGCTACGCCAAAGGCCAGCACTTCAGCATCTGTTTCATCCAGGTGGGGGTTCAGCTGCAGCGTATGGGTTTGCACAATGGTGCCGCTGCGTACCATCAGGTAGTTCACATAGGCTTTGTCGCCATCTTTCAAAATGCTGAACACATCCACATCGCCCACTTGCTGGCTTACTACTACTGAGCGGGCCTGGTATTGCTCCAGGTGTTCTAGTTTTTTCTTTACAATCTGTGCTTTTTCAAACGCCAGGTCGGCAGCGTGTTGCTGCATTTCTTCCTTGTAGTGCTGCACTACTTCGCCCAGTTTTCCCTTCAGCACCTGCCGTAGGCGCTGCAGCCCCAGCTGGTAGTCGGCCTCGGTTTGGGCGCCTATGCAGGGCCCTTTACAATTGCCCAGGTGGTACTCCAGGCACACCCTGAATTTTTTGGCAGCAATGTTCTTTTGCGTCAGGGGCAGCTTGCAGGTGCGCAGCTGGATGTGTTGCTTGATAAACGTGAGCAGCTCCCGTACTCTTGCGACCGATGTGAACGGACCGAGGTATTCACTACCGTCGTTTATTTTTCTGCGGGTAAGAAATACCCGGGGAAATGGCTCTTTTTTGATGACGATATAAGGATAGGTTTTATCGTCCTTCAAATCAATATTGTAGCGGGGCTGAAACTCTTTGATCAGTGCGTTTTCCAAAAAGAAGGCGTCCTGCTCAGAGTCGACTACCGTAAACTCAATGCGGTGAATGCGCTGTACCAGCTCGTGGGTTTTGTAGCCCACAAATGTTTTATTGAAATAGGAGCTCACCCGCTTGCGCAGGTCTTTGGCTTTACCTACGTAGATGATGTCGCCGTCGGCATTAAAATAGCGGTACACACCAGGTTGGTGCGGTATGGTCGGTGCTATTTTTTTAAAAGCTTCGGGCGTCATGTACGGGCGGTCTGTACAGGCATTAATTCATTGGTTTATCCCAAATGTATTCGGTGATGCGGTCGTAGGTACTGTCTTTCTTCTGAATGGTTTCAGCTACCTGACAGCGCATATTGTGCACCCAGTTGATGCGGCGATACAGCACACTGTCTTCGTTGGCTTCGGTCATTTCCAGCAGCACATACTTTACCTTTTTGGTGTCGGCGTGCAGCAGCACATCGGCTTTTTGTAGCACGGCGGTGCTGTCGGTACAGCTGATAGAAAAAGTGATGGTGCCCAGCGTCAGATCGTTGAAAGAGTTTTCGGTGTAAGAAGGGCGCAGGCTGGCCAGGTTAGGGTCGATAGCTGCAAAAGGGGCCACAGCTGCTTTAAATACGGCTTTGTCTATATAGCCCGAGTCGGTGGTGCGTCCATTCAGTTTGGTCACCTTTTCTATGCCCAGTGGCATCGAGTCGACATAGCGGATCTGATCGGCGAGGTACTGCGGAAATGGATACAGGGGCGCCAGGGTATCGGCAGTAGCACCACCTGCCGTGGAGGTGCCCGATTGGCAGGAGGGCAGCGCACTGCCAGCAGCTGCCAGCCATAAAAAAGCAAAAAGTACACGCATAAAAAAACCGCTCGTGGTATAGCAGGGAGCGGTGGCGAAATTAGCAGCGAGCTGCCTATTGCAGCGTTTTCATCACGCCAATTTTGAAGCCATAGTCTATGAGGTGCTCCCGGATGGGATAGCGGCTCACCGCTGCGGGCAGCATTTGGTAGCGTATTTGCGGGCCTACCTGCCACATCAGGTTGCCTTTGCCTTTGAAGCGCAAAAAGGCTTCTATGCCGGCATTGATATTCCAGTTACGGAACAGTGTGTTCTCTTTTACATAGTTGCGGTAGTCGGCCGAAATAAGCCAGCCCTGCTTGCCTACATTATAAGTGGGCTGAAAGGTAGACGCAATCACAAACTGGCTTTGCTTCAGCCGGGCCATGGTGAGCTCAAAGCCCACGGGTATACCCACTTGAAAAAAGCGATTATTGATGGTAATGGGGCTATTGCCGGCTACAGCGCTTACATCAGTAAAGGCGGGTATGGTAGCCGGTATGCCACCCTGATCAAATCGGATGGTAGTAGCCTGCATGGCACCGGCGCTATAGGCGTCAATAGCGTATTGCCGGTAGTTGAGTTGCAAACCCGTCTTCAGCCGCAGCCTGTCTGATACACTGTACAGGAACGCTACACCTGCCTCGATGCCAAGTTTGGGGGCATGCTGTACCAGGTGGTCAAGATTGGGTTGTAATACCGGTCCGTTTACCCGCCGCTCTTCGGCCAGCATGCGGTAGCTAAGGCTGGGCGTGGCGTAGTATTGTACGCTCCAGCGGGGCTGGCGGCGGGCGGTCATGTTGGCGGCCATTTGGCGTGCCGCCGCGTCCACCTTGCCCGCGGCTTGTAGCATAGCCGGCGGTACAGGGCTGGCGTTGGCTATCGTCAGTTCATTGCCCGGCGGGGTTATTGCCAATGCATCATCGTTGCCGGCGGGCAGGCTACTGGCTGCGGGGCCCATGCTGGCAGCCGGTAGCAGCGTCAGGCTACGGTTGGGTAGTTCATTGTTGGTGAGGGTGCTCCCGGCTTCGCTGTCAGGTGCAGGTTCACTGGCAGTAATGGCATCGCTGGCCTCGGTCAGGTTAGTGGATACGTCGGGTGCCGCTTCGGTAGTGGCTGCCACTGCTGCAGGCTGGCTGCTATAGGTGTGGCCACTGCTGCCAAATGTGGGTGAAACATTTGTTTCCAAATGAGCCGGCTTGGCCACTGGCACTGGCACCGCCAGCTTAGGCGCAGCGGCGGCGGCTGCCGCTAATGCTTTGGTATCGGGGCTGGCCGTCAGCGCTTGCTTGGCCTCTATTACTTCTTTGGAAGGATGTACAAAAATGAGGGCTGCCAGCATAAGGGCACCAATCAGGATAGAGCCGAAAGTGAGAGCAGGCCACTGCTGCTCGTGCCGCAAGTGCTTTTGCAGGTTGGTCCACACCCGGTCAGAGGGGTACATGCGAAGCTCCTCTGCCGATTCCGACAGCAGCTCTTCGAACTCATCTCTGAACAAATGCTTTTTCATGATCTACCTTCTTGCTTGTGCGGCCGGGGGGCGGCTCGCGGTCTCTTTTAGTGTGCAGCGTTTCGGGGCTTACACCAGTGCTACAGCGCCGGGCTGCAGGTCTGGTTTTTCTATGATGCGCTTCTTCACCAATATTTGCTCCAGCATGGCCTTGGCACGGGTGTATTGGCTGCGGCTGGTACTTTCGCCTACATCCAGCATTTCGCCAATTTCTTTGTGGCTGTAGCCTTCAATAGCGTACAAGTTCAGCACGGTGCGGTAGCCGGTGGGCAGTAGCCTTATGCACTCTACCACCTGTTTTGCCTGGAGAATAGAAGGTATATTTTCTTTTACCTGTGCTTCCAGCGCATACTCAATGTCCAGCGATTCATTAAACTTTTTATTTCGCTTCAGTACATTGATGCAGGTATGTACAATGATCCGCCTGATCCACCCTTCGAAAGCACCCTTTGCCTGAAAAGTGTGCATTTGCGAAAACACCTTGATAAAGCCTTCTTGCAGCATGTCTTCCGCGTCCTCTCTTGAGTGGGCGAAGCGGTAGCACACGGCCAGCATTTTGGGGCTGTAGCGATTGTACAGTTCCCTTTGTGCCACCGGGTTATTAGCCAGGCATCCTGCTATTATCAGGTCTTCGGTCATGCGTAGTTGGGTTACAACTACACTAATGTAGACATTTTTGGTGCTCAACTGCTGCATGGGTGTTAAAAATGCGTGTTAAAAATGCCGAAAGCCACCTCTTGAAAAGCAGAAAATAAAAAGACCAAAGCTTTACAGCGATGGCCTTTTCATAGAAAGTAGAGTGCTGGTCTTGGCAAGCTAATTTACCACCCCACCCGCAGCTGTACAATCAGGTTGCTGCCGGGCGCTACTATGCCCGAGCTGTAGGTGCGGTAGCGCTGGTTGGTCATGTTTTCCCAGCCC
>JALOMC010000267.1 GCA_025455665.1 Chitinophagaceae bacterium
AGGGTTCGGCTGTTCGCCGATTAAAGTGGCACGTGAACTGGGTTCAGAACGTCGCAAGACAGTTCGGTCCCTATCTGTGGTGGGCGCTAGTAAATTGAGAGGACGTGACCTTAGTACGAGAGGACCGGGTCGCATGTACCGCTGGTGTATCAGTTGTGCCGCCAGGTGCAATGCTGAGTAGCTATGTACAGCCAGGATAAACGCTGAAAGCATCTAAGCGTGAAACCTTCCTCAAGATGAGTTTACTTTTAAGGGTCGTAGTAGACGACTACGTTGATAGGCTGCAGGTGTAAAGGTGGTAACATCAAAGCCGAGCAGTACTAATTGCCCGTAAGCTTTAATATTATTACTTGGAACTGTTTTTTCCTGATATGTCACGATATTCTGGTTGAGTAGTAGAAATGTTGATTGGTTAAATGGGAGTTCCTGCTTAACTAGTTAGCCACTACACTAATCAACTAAAGAGTTTATGGTGGTTATGCCGAGGGTGTTCACCTCTTCCCATCCCGAACAGAGAAGTTAAGCCCCTCATGGCCGATGGTACTGCACAACCATGCGGGAGAGTAGGTAGCTGCCATATTTATTACAAGAGCCCTGACTGAAAAGTCGGGGCTTTTTTGTTGCCATCCGCCTCGCCTCACTAATTGCCCCTCAAAAACTCCACCAACCCAATCAATAGTACCAATACTAAAATGATACATTGAGAAGAAAGCTGGAGGAGTTGCCTTGACATCTTCGTAAACAAGCCGACCGTCTCTTAATCCTTCATCTGTACTGGCCACCCCTCGCACCGCTACTCAATCATAGCCGGAATGAGACATCTCCACAGCATTTGCCTATCAATGCCTGAGGTAGGAAATGTGAGCAGCAGAGGTATAGCTGCGGGCCATTTAGCGCAAAGTGATACGCAGCTCCACTGGTAGCTGCCCAACAACAGCAGCGTGTTCATAATAGGCTGCAAACAACAAGACCCTCACTTTCGTGAAGGTCTTGTTGCTTTGGTCGGGAAGACTGGATTCGAACCAGCGACCCCTTGCACCCCATACAAGTGCGCTACCGGGCTGCGCCACTTCCCGCTTTTCAAAGGGAGTGCAAAAATATACGGATGGACTATTGCTTCCAAACCTAAATTAGCTGCAATAGGAGTGTTCGTTCAACGTTCATTTCAGGGTATAAATAGCGTATGAGAAAACCATTTTTCGCCCTCATTCTTAGTATCATTTGCAGTTCCGCCGAAGCACAGCGCTTCGAGCTAGATCTGTTTGGCGGAATCAGTAATTACCAGGGCGATTTGCAACCCCGTTTTTTTACGAGCCAAAGTGCCAACCCCGGAGCTGCAGCCATTCTGAAGGTGGGACTAACTGAAAAACTGTTTTTGCGGGCTGGCTTTACGTTCGGTAGCGTAGCGGCGTCCGACGCTACCAACAAAACCAGTTTGCGCAGGCGCAACCTTAGTTTTAGAAGCGGCGTTCAGGAATTTGCAGCTGGTATAGAGTACAGGCTGGCGGGTGCAGAAGCCAGGCTGGTGCCTTACCTTTTCGCAGGCGCCGGCATCTTCCGATTCAATCCGTATGCATACGACCCCAATGACGCGTCCAGGGTGTACCTGCAGCCACTCCACACCGAAGGGCAAGGCTTGCCTCAGTATCCGTCATTGCAGCCATACAAGCTTACCCAGGTGTGCTTTCCTTTTGGCTTTGGCATCAAATGGAACATCAATTGCAACCTGAATCTCGGGTTGGAATTCAGGCAAACAGCCACCCGTACAGACTACCTCGATGATGTAAGTGGCCGTTATGCCGATCCTCTGGCATTGCTGGCCGGGCCGGGCGGACAGCGGTCCGTTGATTTTGCCTGGCGTGGCGACGAACTGAATGGGGCTCCGTATCCACCGGCGGGCAGCCGACGTGGCAACCCTGAACAAAACGATTGGTACTATTTTACCGGACTAACCCTTGGCTTGCGGATTAATGATTGTGAAACCGGTAGGCTAAGCCTTGGTGGCATCTTTGGTGGTAGTGGGCGAAAGGGAAGACTAGGATGCCCTGACAGATTCTGAAAAAAGAAAAGGAGGCTAGAAAGCCTCCATTTTCAAAACCCTAAACCCTTAAACAGGTACGAATGTACAAACTCCATGCCAATTACTAATTCATTCCCGAATAATAAAATAAATTAAAAATTAACTCGGGCGCTGCTGCCTGCCTCAATGGCGCCGCAGATTAATTTCACGCAATCATGGTCAACTTTAGAATAGCATCTATGCGATTGTACCTTAAGTATTTAGCAATGGCAGCACTGGCTGCAGTAAGCATGGGCTGCAAAAGCCAGCCTGCCAGCATTGCCAGCGCCGACAACAGCAATACTTTATTGTGGGAGGTCTCGGGCAATGGGCTGGCCAGGCCATCGTTCATTTTGGGCACTATGCACATCCTTTGTGCGCAGGATGCCAACCTTTCGCCCCAACTGCGGCAAGTGCTGGATGCAACCGGACAAGTGTACCTTGAAATTGACATGGATGACCTTGGCCAAATGTTTGGCTCGCTGAAGGCAATGGCCATGAGGAATGGTACCAAGTTGAGTGATTTACTGAGCCCCGAAGAGTATCAGCGAGTGGAGAAGTTCTTTGGCCAAAAGAGCCCACTGCCATTTAGCATGATGGAGCGATACAAGCCGATGCTGCTATCTGCCATGGTGGTGGAGCAGCAATTGCCCTGCGAAAAGGCCAATGGGATGGAAATAATGCTGATGGCGGAGGCCACCACCCGCAAGCAGGAAATAAAGGGCTTGGAAACCATGGAGTTTCAGGTGGGTCTGTTCGATAGTATTCCGTACGCCGTACAGGCCAAGGAATTGTTGAAGGCGATTGACAGCATGGGCCAGGACAAAGGAAGCATCGATAGCCTGCTGCTGGCTTACCGGCAGCAGGATCTGGCAATGATCGAAAAGGTATCGATGATGGACGATGGTGCCGTAGGCGGCAATCTTGATTTGCTGCTGTACAGCCGCAATCGTAATTGGGCAGCGCAGGTTGGGCCCATTGCGCAAAAAATGCCCACTTTATTTGCCGTAGGCGCCGCCCACCTGCCGGGTAGCCAGGGCTTGCTGGAACTGCTGCGAAAGCAAGGCTACACGCTTCGTCCGCTCAAAAATGAAACCACCGTCAAAACAACATCCCTCTGACGGCTGGCCAGAGGGATGTGGAGGTTTGTAGGCTGTAGCAGCCCATGCTTGTCAGGCCAGTTTAAGCGGATTCAGACTCCGCTCCTCATTTAGCCTACTTTTTCAAACGAATTGAAGAAGAAACTGCCTTCAATAGCGGCGTTCTCGTCGCTATCGCTGCCGTGAACTGCATTTTCGCCTACACTGCGAGCAAAGCGCTTACGGATGGTGCCCTCTTCAGCATTGGCTGGGTTGGTAGCACCTATCAGCTGCCTGAAGTCGGCCACGGCATTGTCTTTTTCCAAAATGGCGGCTACAATAGGGCCACTGCTCATAAACTCCACCAGTTCGCCAAAAAACGGCCGCTCCTTATGGATGGCATAAAACTCACCAGCCTTTTCAGCACTCAGGCGGGTCAGCTTCATGGCTACTACTTTAAATCCTGCTTTGATAATCTGATCCAGAATAGCACCGGCATGGCCATCGGCCATGGCATCGGGCTTAATCATGGTAAACGTGCGGTTGCTCATTTGTGTAAATGTTTGGGGCGCAAAAGTACAGCCGCTGGCCGGCCTGCCCAAGTATTGCCGCTCCGCCCGTCGTTAAAAACAGGCCTTACAGCAAAATATCTTTCAAAAACAAATAGGCCACCGAGAAGTAAATCACCAGCCCGGTTACATCTACAAGGGTGGCCACAAAAGGGGCCGAGCTTACTGCAGGGTCGGCGCCCAGCCGCTTGAGCAGCAGGGGCAGCATACTGCCGCTAAGGGTGCCCCACAGCACAATACCCAGCAAGGTGCAGCCTACTACCAGCCCCACCAGGTGATAGTGCTCGCCATACACTGCCGGAAAAATAGAGTGCCAGGCCAGAATACGTACATAGCCT
>JALOMC010000268.1 GCA_025455665.1 Chitinophagaceae bacterium
CAGCCACGCAGTGGCTGGCTTGTTGTGGACAGGTGAACGGTGAAACAGCACGCTGAAGTGGAGCCGGCTGCCCCGCGGCAGGGATGTGGAGGGCGGCCCCGCAGGGGCCGGTACCGGCCTTAGCCGGTACGGGAGCGACAGCGGACCCCGTAGCAGCCCGGTGCCGGCGGCCTGCACGAGTGTAGCGCAGAGGCCCACCAACAGGCCGCCGGCAGCCGCCCCCTACATTCACAGGGCTCATAGGACGACCGGTGGCTGAGATGTTTGCTGCCAACATTTAACAATCGGACCACGCCATCCCGATTGGTTTGTGCCCGTGGCCTTTACTTTTGCCACTCCTAACACAAAAAATAAGTGTATGAAAAAGATTGCTATGGCCGCCCTGGTGCTGGCCTTTGCCGTGGGTGTACAGGCGCAAGCATTGCGGACGCCGGCCCCCTCTACTACCCAATACATTAAGCAAGATTTTGGACTGGGCACCATAGAGCTGAGCTACAGCCGCCCCAGCGCCAAAGGCCGTGTGGTAATGGGCGACCTGGTGCCGTATGGCAAAGTATGGCGCACCGGTGCCAACCAGGCTACCACCATCACCTTTAGCGACGACGTAAAGATTGGTGGCAAGGATGTAAAGGCCGGCAAATATGGCCTGCTGAGCATTCCGGATGCTAAAGAATGGACCCTGATCATTACCAAAGACCTGAACGTGACCAGCCCGGCTGCCTACAACGAAGCCAACGACGTGGTACGGGTAAAGGCACCGGTGATGATGGCTAACATGAAAGCAGAAACGTTTACCATGCAGTTTCAGGCCATTACCAACAATAGCTGCGAGCTGCACCTGCGCTGGGAGAGTGTAATGGTAGCCCTGCCCATCAGCACCGATGTGGATGGAAAGGTGATGGCACAGATCAACCAGATTATGACCGGCGACAGCAAGCCCTACTTTGCGGCTGCCAGCTACTACTACGAGCCGAAAAAACCGTGGACCTGGCTACCAAAGCCAAAAACGACGACTACGTAAAAATGGCCAGCGAACTGCTGAAAACGCTGTAAGGAAACTGACAGGTCGCGAAACGACCCTCTGACGAGAGCGGCTCCTCCAATAGCGGGGAGCCGCTCTTTTTTTACGCCCACCGCCAGTGCTGGCTGCTAACAAAACCTTTGCGTTTGGCTGCCTGCTTGGCAGCCCTACGGCAGTTTATGCCATGTTGCCAACCGGTGGAAAAGCTATATGGCAGGCTACCGGCGAATGGCTTTATTTTTGACCTCCTTCTGGTAAATCATCGAAAACATTATAAAAACGAGTACAACATGGCACTTGAATTTACTGACGCAGCCTTCAAAGCCGATGTGCTGGACAGTGACAAACTTACTGTGGTAGACTTTTGGGCAGAATGGTGCGGCCCTTGCCGTGCTATCGGCCCCATCATTGAAGACCTGAGCAAAGAATATGCTGGCAAGGTGAACGTGGGCAAACTGAATGTAGACCACAACCCCGAGGTGAGCATCAACTACGGCATCACGTCTATTCCGGCTATCCTGTTTTTCAAAAACGGACAGATGGTAGACAAGCTGGTAGGCGCTCAACCCAAGGCCAACTTCGTAAAGAAGATTGAGCAACATATGTAACAGTGCTGTTGCCCGAAAGGGTAAAAGCAACCAGCACCTGCAAGCCTGTAGCCACCTACCTTGCAGGTGTTTTGCTTAAATGGATGAATGCCATGGACCAACACATTTACGATAGCTGGCGGCAGCATGTGCCAGCCGATTTTGCGCCCGACAGCCGGGTGTGGATTTACCAGGCCAATCGGCGACTTGGCATCGGCGAAGCGCTGCGTATAGAGCCCCTGCTGGAAGATTTTGTAGCCAACTGGAAAAGCCATGGCGCACCGGTCAAGGGGTTTGCCAACCTGTTTTTTGGCCAGTTTTTGGTGCTGATGGCCGATGAAACTGCCACTGGCGTGAGTGGCTGCAGCACCGACAGTTCGGTACGCCTGGTAAAAGAACTGGAGCTACTGCTGAACATCAGCTTTTTTGACCGGCTGATGCTGGCCTTTTTGGTGAAGGACAAAATAGAAATGCTGCCCATGGCGCAGCTATCGTATGCCTTTGAAAAGCAATACCTCACAGGCGACAGCATTTACTTCAACAATATGGTGCAGACAAAAGCCGAATGGCTGGAGCGGTGGATGGTGCCGGTGAAAAGCAGCTGGCTTGCATCACGCCTGGGCACTTCAGCTGTGTAAAATCACATTTTCATGTAGGCTGCCCTTCATGCAACGGTTTTGATATTTGCCACGTCTTCAGTTCAGAAAAAAACACTTCACCATGCGTTCACTTTTCCTGCTCATCCTCATCGGTTGTTTCTTTTTTTCATCGGCTGTACAGGCAGCTTTTACGCCCAGCCGGCAGCAGCAGCGTATGGCTGCCGTGCAGCAAAGCATGGCCCGTACACAAGCCTATTTTCAAAGCCGGGCAGGTGTGTATACCCTGAAGGGACTGGAAGCCTTTACAGGCCACAAACTCAGCCGGCTGGATAAGCGGGTGTTTAAGGCGGTAAAACGCATGCAAGAGCTGAACCCCGAAGATGAAGCTGCCATGCAGCGCAACAATCGCCTGTCTACTGTGAGTATGATATCGGCCCTGGCAGGTCTTGTGCTCATGTTTACGCCCGTTGGCATTTTGAGCCTTTTTTTACTACCAGCTGGTCTTATCACCGGCATCATAGGCGTTAGCCGGGCCAGCAGGTTTCAAAGCAGGCAGGGTAGCGGCTTTGGCAAGGCACTGACTGGTGTAATAGTCGGCGGGCTTGGTACCCTGCTGATCGTATTGGCGCTGATAGTAGTACTCAGCTGGGCCTGGCTGTAGGCCTGGCCCTTTCTATAGAGCAAGCCGCCCGTATCATGTGCCTTCTTGCTCCCACAGTTGTACCAGTGTCACCAGCACATCTACCGATCGCTGCATATCCTGCACACTTATCCACTCGTGCTTGCTGTGCAGGGCCTGCATGCCGGTAAAAATATTGGGGCATGGCAGGCCCATAAAGCTGAGCCGGCTGCCATCAGTGCCACCCCTGATGGGCGTTTGGCGCACCTGCAGCCCGTTTAGCTCCATGGCCTTGCGGGCCAGCGCTACCACCTGCGGGTGCAGCTCGAGCACCTCTTTCATATTGCGGTATTGCTCCTGCACCTGCACTTGCAGGCTTGCACCCGCATACTTGCCTACCACATCGGCAGCCAACTGCTGCAGGCGGGCCGCATGCAGTGCCAAATGGCTGGTCACAAAGTCGCGGATAATGAAGTGGATAGTTGCCTTCTCGGCAATGCCGCTCATTTGCACCGGGTGCACAAAGCCCTCGCGGCCCTCGGTCGATTCCGGGCTCCATTCCGTTTTGGGCAAGGCAGCCAGTATTTCGCCGGCCAGCTTCAGGGCGTTTACCATTTTGCCTTTGGCAGCGCCGGGGTGCGCACTTACACCATGTATGGTCAGCTCTAGCCCATCGGCACTAAAGGTTTCATCTTCCAGATCTCCGGCCTCGCCACCATCCAGCGTATACCCATAATCGGCGCCCAGCTGCTGCAGGTTTACGTGGGCGGTGCCACGTCCTACTTCTTCATCGGGTGTAAACAGTAGCTTGATGGTGCCGTGCTTCACCTCAGGATGCGTCAGCAGGTAGTGCGCCATGTCCATTATCACGGCTACCCCACTTTTATCATCGGCACCCAGCAGCGTTTCGCCACTGGCTGTTACAATATCATCGCCCACTTTTTTAGCCAGGTAAGGATAATCTTTGGGACTAATGATTTGCGCCGGATCGTCGGGCAATACAATGTCGTGCCCCTGGTACTGCCGGTGCACAATCGGCTTTACACCAGTACCACTTACATCGGGGGCAGTATCTACATGGCTGCAAAAGCAAATAACCGGTACAGTCCTGGCCGTATTGGCAGGAATGGTGCCATATACATAGCCGTACGCATCGTGCTCTACCTCGCTTACACCCATGGCCTTTAGCTCGGTAGCCAGCAGTGCCGACAGTTGGTGCTGCTTATCGGTACTGGGAAAGCTGCGGCTATCAGGATTACTCTGCGTGTCAATTTGTACATAGCGCAAAAAACGCTCCAACACTGTGTATGCGTAGCTCATATGTGTGGCAAAATAAACCATTGCAGCATTGCGGCCATGCAGCATTTGACAGCCTAGGCCAACACATTTTTATTTTTTGGGCCCCGGGCTGCAGTGCAGCATCAGGCTGCAGTTCCGGCTGTTCGCTCCTACTCCTGCACAGGCCCGGCGCACAACACCTCCACAGGGGTATCCGCTACCATCCGGCGGCATTGGGCTACAGCCAATAACTGTACAGTTGGGCACCATCGGCCCCGCCGCTACAGCGCTTCCGGCTTTCACCCGGCAGGTAGCGCCGGCCTGTATCAAACCTGGCAGCCGTAATATTGTTACCCTGTGCAGATGCAAACTGTAAAACTGAGCTGGTGGGCCAAACTGCTGCTGCTACTTCCTACTGTTGTGCTGGTACAGTGGGGTGTTGTCAAGTTGGGCGGCATGTTTGCCGGATTGGCCACTTCCGAATCGGGCGCACCGGTACCACTGCAGCAGTATCCCATGGCGTTGCTGGCAGCAGCAGCCTTGTCGCTGGCATTGGTGGCCGTACTTTTTTGTGCCTACGCCGATCGGCAGCCGCTTGCCAGGCTCGGGCTTCAGCTGGCAGGCTTCGAAAAAAACCTGCTGACCGGTGTGCTGGCTGCAGGCTTTTTGCTC
>JALOMC010000269.1 GCA_025455665.1 Chitinophagaceae bacterium
TTGCTCAAATCAGCACCTTGCTGCTTGGCCAGCGCCACATACAGGCTCAGCAAAATGTAGCCCGTGGCATTGATGGTCATGCTGGTGCTTACATCCTGCAGTTGGATGCCTTTGAACAGGGTTTGCATGTCTTCAATACTATCGATGGCCACGCCCACTTTGCCCACTTCGCCTTCGGCCAGCGGGTGGTCGCTGTCGTAGCCTATTTGGGTGGGCAGGTCAAAGGCCACGCTCAGGCCCATCACACCCTGGCCCAGCAGGTAGTGGTAGCGCTTGTTGCTTTCTTCGGCCGTGCTAAAGCCGGCATACTGGCGCATGGTCCACAGCTTGCCGCGGTACATATCGGGCTGTACGCCACGGGTAAATGGAAACTGGCCGGGGCCTTCGGCAGGCGGCTGCGTATGCGGCGTGTTGGCATCGTACAACACCTTTACGTCTATACCACTATCGGTGAGCAGGGGTTTGTTGTCGGTACTCATGGCGTATTCGTTTTGTTATCCTATCAGCTGTCGCACTTCGTGCTGAATGGCATCCAGTACTACCACGTTCAGGGTGGTGTTTTCGCCACTGTTTTGCAGCTGCAGCAATTGTTTATTCAGGTCGGTAGCGGTAGCCTCGGGCGGTAGCAGGCCTGCTACCTGGTTGATGATGTACATGTTCTGGTCTTTCATGCGGGTCAGCGCATTCCACACTTCGGGGGTCACGTACAGCTGTTGGGTCAGGTTGTATTCGTATTCTTCGCGGATGGCATCCAGCAGGGCCTTTCGCATAGCGGCCGCATCCATGCCCGGGCGGGCCGTGCGGCTGATCAGGCTTTCTAGTTTGCTACGCTCGGCCAGCAGTGTCAGGCGTTCGTAAGCGGCCAGTTTCATTTTTATCTGATCGTCTCGTTTCAGCTTATCGGCTTCCAGTTCGGCAAACTTTCGCTGGGCCCAAAACAGGTAGTAGGCAAAGGCGGCAATCAGAAATGCGATGATACCGCTGAGTATCTGAACAGTAGGAGTTACAACCATGCGGCTAAGATAGGTGGCAGTGCTCTGTCAGGTATAATGGCAAAGGCAGTGTTACCATTTTGTTGCGAGAAAGGTAAGAATGTGCCAAAGGCCAAAACCTGATAAAGATTGGGTGGCCGGGCTTTTTTATTTTTGCAGCCGGAGGTATACGGATATGGAAAACATGGAAGCAATACAAACCCTGCCGGTCGGTTTTACCGCATCGGCTATAGCCGAACTGAAGCGCCTGCTGGCCGAGGAGCCCCTGGCACAAGGCAAGCAACTGCGGGTAGGCACCAAAGGTGGTGGCTGCAGCGGCCTTACTTATGTGCTTGATTTTGATGAGCAGCGGGAAGGCGATAAACTATATGAAATTGATGGCTTGCCCTTCATCATGGCCACGGCCCACGAAATTTACCTGTACGGCATGGAAATACATTGGGAAGGCGGCCTCAACAGCCGTGGATTCACCTTCAGCAATCCCAATGCCAGCAGCACCTGCGGCTGCGGCACCAGCTTTGCCGTGTAAAACAGGCGATTGTTTTATTGCATCAAACCAAGGATATTGCAAATCACCCGCAATTACCGGGTGATTTTTTTATGCCTGCCCCCAGCCGTTATGCCGAGCTTGATGTGCTCCGTGGTTTATCCATTTTACTGATGGTGCTGAGTGGCAGCATTGCTTTTGGCGGTGTACTGCCCGGGTGGATGTACCATGCACAAGTACCACCACCGCTGCATCGTTTCAACCCTGCACTGCCCGGCATTACCTGGGTCGATTTGGTGTTTCCGTTCTTTCTTTTCAGCATGGGGGCGGCCATGCCGCTGGCACTGGGGCGAAGGCTGCAGCAAGGGCAGCCGCTATGGCAGGTGCTGGCCTACCTGGTGCGCCGTTTTGGTTTGCTGGCATGGCTGGCTTTTTATTTTGCTCATACCAAGCCATGGGCGCTGTCGGCCGATGTGTACAGCCCGGTACAGCGCTGGTGCATCAGCCTCGGCAGCTTTGCGCTGTTGTTCGTGGTGTTTTACCCATGGCCGCAGTTGCGCCGGGCCTGGCAGCGGCAGTTGCTGCAGTGGGGGGGCGTGGCCTTGTCGGTACTGCAGTTGGGGCTACAGCAGTATACCGATGGGCAGCCGTTTCGGCTTTCCCGCGTCGACATCATCATTTTGGTACTGGCCAATATGGCGCTGGCGGGGTCACTGCTGTGGCTGGCCACCCGCAGCCGCCCGTGGTGGCGCATTGGTATCGTGCTCATGGTGATGGGTATTTTTTTGAGCCGCGATGTGCAGGGCAGCTGGCAGCAGTGGCTGTATCGGCTTACGCCCGATAGCCAGGTGTACCAGTTTTATTTTCTCAAATACCTGTTTATCATAGTACCTGGCACCCTGGCGGGCGATTGGCTGCTGACGGCGCCGCCCGGCCCGGAGGCCAACCTTTCCGCCTACCAGCGCCGCTGGCTGGCCGGGCTGCCGTGGCTGCTGGTATTGCTCAATTTGTGGGGGCTGTACAGCAGGCACCTGCTGCCCAACCTGGCGGGTACCCTGGTGCTGTGCGTGCTGCTTTGCCGCCACACCCGGCACTGGCCTGCCACCCATGTGCTGCGCCGCCTGGCCGAGGCCGGCAGCTACTTGCTGCTGCTGGGCCTGGTCTTCGAAAGTTGGGAAGGCGGTATCAAAAAAGACAGCAGCACCTACAGCTACTACTTTGTGTGCAGCGGGCTGGCCATGCTGCTATTGCTATCGGTGCGGGTGCAGCTGCAGCAGGCTGGCTGGCAGCGCTTTTGGCAGCCCCTGGTGGCCAATGGCCAAAACCCGCTGCTGGCCTATGTGGCCGGGGCACTGTTGCTCACGCCGCTGTTGGGGCTTGCGCAGCTGCTGCCATGGTGGGAGGGCCTGCATGCCAATGCCGGGCAGGGCCTGCTAAAGGGACTGCTGTACAGCAGTGCTGTAGCCGGAATTACCTGGTACGCTACGCGGCGGGGATGGGTTTGGAAGAGCTGAGGAGTTGTTGGGCGGGAAGTCCGGAAGTCCGAAAGTTGGGAGTCGGGAGACCGGAGACCGGAGACGGAAAGTCGGGAAGTCCGAAAGTCGGGAAGTCCGAAAGTCGGGAAGTCGGGAGTCGGGAGACCGGAGACTGGAGACGGAAAGTCGGGAAGTCCGAAAGTCGGGAAGTTAGGAAGACAAATAGCTGAAGGAGAGACGTCATCCATCTAGTGGCCTTTTGCCGCTTGTGGCCGCGTCGGCGCAGCGCTGGCAGTTGCCTTTATTCAAAGCGTTCGCCATAAGTCTTTGAGCGGTTACTGCAGCCCACATTGCTGTCGCTGCTGGTGGCTGTTGGTCTTGCGACCAACAGTGACAAAGTAAGATAGGATGATTCAACCCCTTCGGGGTTGGGTTGGTCTATTGTCAGTGTTGGTACTGCTGGTCAACCCCTTCGGGGTTGTGGCTTGGTCAAGGTATTGCGAGTGCACCATATTTCATGCGCCATGCCTAGCCGCCTCGACTGATTCGAGGCTACCCAGCCCGGGAGGGGATGAGCGGCGTGCCTTGAAGGGTGCGGACCTGCCTGAGGAGATGCCTCCTGTCGTCGGCATGACGGAGCAACACCTACGCTGTGATTGTTCCTACTGCCTGGCGGTTTATCAGCGTCTGCCGACCTTGTCGGCGGCAGGGTAGAGTACTGCAGCCGGCTGGCATCTTATCAATGATCACGCATGGGTGTATGCCACCAGCCCTGCAAGAGATAAGAACAGCCACACAGAGGGAGGCGTGGCCCGGCAAGCCGCCCGGAGGGATCGGGCTTGCCTTGATTTTTTTGGTCCTTTTTGCATCAAGGCAAAAAGGACAAGTAGGGCTCAATGGTGAAGGCTCTTTGTTGGGCAGCAACATCAGCGAATTGGGATATGATGATTCAACCCCTTCGGGGTTGGGTGGACTATTGTTGGTGTCGGTATTGATAGTCAACCCCTTCGGGGTTGTGGGTTCGGGAGCGAATTGCGTGCGCACTATGCTGCAGGCGCTATAGCCGGCCCCGGCCTCGAAGGGAGC
>JALOMC010000270.1 GCA_025455665.1 Chitinophagaceae bacterium
GCAGTACGGATACCTGCTGCCGTGGAAAAGCATGCAGGAAGCTGGCTTTTTGGCGGCTTGCCTGCAGCAGGGCATCAAAGTGAGGGTAGCCGAGCGGCCCTTTGAATACAAAGGACAGCGCTACGAAGCCGGCACGCTCATTTTGCTAAAAACATCCAACGCAGGGGTGGCTAATCTTGAGGCCAAAATCAGGCAGCTGGCCGAAGACAACCGCGTAACGCTGCAAGCGGTAGAAACCGGGTTTATGGACAAAGGCGCCGATTTTGGCAGTTCGGATGTAAAAACAATTCACGCCCCGCGTGTGGTGGTGGCCACTGGCGATGGCACCAGCAGCCTCAGCGCAGGTCAGGTGTGGCACTATTTCGACCGGGAGCTGAAGTACCCCGCCACGCTGGTAAATGTACGCGACCTGGGCAGCCTGGCCTGGCATCGGTACGATGTATTGGTACTGCCCGATGGATTCAACTACGGCAACCTGCTGGGTAAAGAAGGGGCCCTGCGCACCTGGGTGCAGCAAGGGGGCAAGGTAATAGCACTGGAAGGCGCGGTAAGCGCCATGGCCCGTGCCGATTGGGGCCTGAGCGCCAAGAAGGCCGATAGCGAAAGGGGGGGGATTTACGATGCGGTGCAGCTGTTTGGCACCCGTGAGCAGGAGAGCCTGAAGCAAAACAATCCCGGCAGCATTTACAAAGTAGAAATCGACAACAGTCACCCATTGGGCTTCGGGTTCGATAAGCAGTATTTTACCCTGAAGGCTGATGATATTGCCTACGAGTTTTTGAAAGACGGCTGGAATGTCGGCGTCATCAAAAAAGACTTTCAGGTGGCCGGCTTTACCGGTAGCAAGGTGAAAGAAAAGCTGAAGGATGGCGTGCTGTTTGGCGAACTGCCCATGGGCCGCGGCAGTGTGGTATTTCTGACCGACGATGTGCTGTTTCGCAGCTTTTGGGAAAGTGGTAAGCTGATGATGGCCAACGCTGTGTTTATGGTAAACCTCGGGGGCTATCGCTACTGATGGTTCAAACATAAAAAGCGACCGGCATCACAAGGAGCCGGTCGCTTTTTTCTAATCGAAATGCGGTGTTGCTGATTGCCTAGCGAAGGTGGTTTTTGCCACATTTGGCTTTGCCGCCGTTGGCAGCAGTCTGAATGCTGATGCCAGACGAACAACTGCTGAGGAGAACGGCTGTAAATCCAACAGCAATGAGGGCGAGGGTTAAGCGTCTCATGGGTTTTTCAGGGTATTAGGGATGAACAATGATGTTCAAATATCAATGTCGTTCCAATACAATCCAAAGTGGCAACATTGACCATTGAACCATTGTAACATTGTTTTGAGGCCTGTTTACTTTTCATTTGTGCTATCCATGAAAAACGTGAATCGATTCTTGCTATTGCTGCTCGTTTGTTTAGGCAGTGTTAATGCCCGGGCCCAATTGTCGGCACCGGTGCCTTCATCGGAGATACTGCAGCAGCTGAAAAAGCTGAAAGTGCTGGGGAGTGTGCTATATGTGGCCGCTCACCCCGATGATGAAAACACCCGCCTGATAGCCTGGCTGGCCAACTATGCCCAGTACCGCACCGGCTACCTGAGCCTGACGCGGGGCGATGGTGGCCAAAACCTGATAGGCGATGAACAGGGGGTGGAATTGGGCCTGATACGCACCCAGGAGTTGCTGGCAGCCCGCCGCATCGATGGGGGCGAGCAATTTTTTTCAAGGGCGTACGATTTCGGCTTTAGCAAGAGCCCCGAGGAAACTTTCAATAAATGGGATAAAGAGGCGGTACTGGCCGATGTGGTGTGGGTCATCCGTCAGTTTCAGCCCGATGTCATCATTGCCCGCTTTCCTGAAGATAGCCGGGCGGGCCACGGCCACCACAGCGCCAGCGGCATTTTGGCCAGGCTGGGCTATGAAATGGCCGGCAAAGCCGATCAGTTTCCACAGCAGCTGAGGGCCGGCGTATCGGTATGGCAGCCCAGGCGGGTGCTTTGGAATACGTTCAATTTTGGAGGCGGCAGCAATACCATCGACTCTACCGTGCAACTAGCTGTGGAGGTGGGCCAGTACATGCCGCTACTGGGCCGCAGCATAGGCGAACTGGCCGGCGAAAGCCGCAGCCAGCATAAAAGCCAGGGCTTTGGCGTCAGCCGCCAGCGTGGCAATTCGAAAGAGTACTTTTCATTGGTAAAGGGCGAACCTGCCCGCACCAGTTTGATGGACGGGGTAAACACCACCTGGAGCCGGGTGCCCGGAGCCGACCGTGTGCCGCTGATCATCGATAGCATCATTGCAGCTTTCTCGGTTGAAAACCCTGCCGCCAGTGTGCCCGGACTTCGCCGGCTGCGGCAGGCGCTTGATGAGCTCAGGGGAAACTCCAAATGGGTGGACATTAAACTGAAAGAAACAGATAAGCTACTGGCTGCCTGTGCCGGCTTGTATGCCGAAGCAGTGGTAACGCAGCCGCAGGTGGTAGCAGGCGATACGCTGCCGGTGATGCTCAATATCATCAACCGGTCGGCTACAAATGGACGGCTTCTTTTGGCAGGGCCTGCCGGGGCTGCTCAAAAGCTGGAACGAGCACTGCCGCCCAACCAACTGCTACAGGTGCCTGTCAACTTTAAAATAGAAGAGGGTTTGATGCGCACCCAACCGTATTGGCTGCGCCTGCCCAAAAGCGATGGCATGTTTGATGTAGGTAGCCAGCGGGAGATAGGTGTGGCAGAAAATGAGCCGCTAACAATAGATGTGCTGGTAAGTGTAGATACCATTCCGATGGCGCTACGGGTGCCGGTGCAGTACCGGCGGGTCGATCCGGTAAAGGCGGAGTTGTACAATCCGGTTCACATCACTAATCCCTATTTGCTGTACAATGACCCAGGCGTGCTCCTGTTCAGAAAAAACAGCAAAGACAGTGCTGTACTGCAGGTAAATGTGATGTCGGTAAAGAAATCAAACGCGGCCAATCCCACGATTGCCCTGAAAAGCAGTGCCAATGGCTACAAGGCCGAGCTGCAGCAGCCAGCCATGCAGCTGAATGCCGGCGACAAGAAGACCCTGCAGATAAAAGTGCCCAATTACCTGGCTGGCAAGAAACTGGAAGAGGATGTACTGAACATTTCATTCAGGCCGGCTACTAATAGCGAGGAGTTTTTCAATGCCCGCCGTATGATAGAGTACGACCATATTCCTACGCAAACATGGCACTACCAGGATGTGGTAAAGGTGCTGCACATAGACCTGCAAACAACTGGTAAAAAGATAGGCTACCTGCCGGGTGCCGGCGATAAAATACCGGAAGCCCTGCTGCAGATGGGCTATGAGGTAACCGTGCTGAATGAGGCGGCATTGAAAGCAGAACAGTTGGCCCGCTATGATGCGGTAATCACCGGGGTGCGGGCATACAATATTCACGACTATTTGGGCAGCGCATACGAAGAACTGATGCGCTATGTAAACAACGGGGGCAACCTGATTGTGCAATACGTGACCAACAATTTCATCAGCAGTATTCGTGGGCGGATAGCGCCTTATGCATTCAATGTAGGACGCACCCGCATCACCGATGAAAACGCTGCACCGAAGTTTCTGCTGCCCGATCATCCGGTGCTGAATGTGCCAAACAAGATTACTGCCAAAGACTTTGAAGGATGGGTGCAGGAGCGGAGCATTTATCACGCCGAAGGTACCAGTGCCGAGCAGTGGCAAATGCCTTTGGGTTTTGCCGACCCTGGCGAAACCATGCAAAATGGTGCCTTGGCCATTGCGCCGTATGGCAAAGGCAATTTTGTGTACACCGGCCTTGTGTTTTTTCGTCAATTGCCGGCCGGGGTGCCAGGTGCCTATCGCTTGTTGGCCAATTTGATAGCCTTGCCTAAACGCTAGGTTTTGCACTTACAAGATGTCGACAATATTCTTTGCATCCACCTGATAAACGAATTTGATATTGAAATCTTTGAGTATTGATGAAACTGTCGCTGATCGAGAATCTTTCAATCCTTTACTCAAAAAAAAGATTAGAATGGGTATGTA
>JALOMC010000271.1 GCA_025455665.1 Chitinophagaceae bacterium
AAAGGATATGTATGTTTGAACATCGAAAGTCACTAAAGTTTTTGTTTAAGGGTTTAGGGTTTTAAAAGACATCCTCCTGTTCTCAGGAGGATTTTTTTTGCCCGGCGCCCTGGTAGCGTCGATGTCCTGTTTTTTCTAAAGTATGACATCGACACCCACTTGATACCGTTGGTAGCAAATGCAAGCCGCCAGCAGCCGGGTAAAGGCCTGTGCTAAATTTCCTGTAGTTGACGCTTGTAGAGTTGCACAGTGTTTTCGAGGCCCAAATAAATGGCATCGCATATCAGCGCATGGCCAATGGACACTTCGTCCAGCTGCGGTAGGTGTTGCTTCAGATAGGCAAGGTTGAACCGATCAAGATCGTGGCCGGCATTGAGGCCCAAACCTGCAGATTTGGCAAGGCGTGCAGCGGCAGCATACGGCGCTACTGCTTCGGCAGCACGGCCAGCGGCAAACAGCCGGGCATAGCCTTCGGTATACAGCTCTATCCGGTTGGTACCGGTGGCAGCTGCACCTTCTATCATTCCAGGCACAGGGTCTACAAAAATGGACACCCTGATTCCCGCCGCCTGAAAAAGCGCCACCGTATCCTTCAGGTAGCCTGCATGGGCCAGTGTATCCCAACCATGGTCGCTGGTCAGCTGCCCGGTAGTATCGGGTACCAGGGTTACCTGCGCAGGCTTTACAGCCAGTACCAATTCCACAAACTTTTGCTCCCGCGGGTTGCCTTCAATATTGAACTCTGTCGAAATCTTTTCTTTCAGCTGGTATACATCGGCGTACCTGATGTGGCGTTCGTCGGGCCGAGGGTGCACCGTGATGCCGTCTGCACCAAACCGCTCAATATCGAGAGCCGACTGAATCAGGTCGGGGTTGTTGCCACCACGGCTATTGCGCAGGGTCGCCAGTTTGTTGATGTTGACAGAAAGCTTGGTCATGATGCTACTGAATGAATGGACCGCAAAATTCGAGTTTCAGCGGTGTTTAGAACCGTTCATCCATAAATATTGCGCAAACTGTAACGTTTTGAAAGGTTTGCCGTCTTCACAACAAATCAATTCCGCAGGCTGCCAATCAGCTTGCTTTTTTCACACCATCTTTTTTCAAATCACATTTTATGAGAAAAATTTCCTGGCTGTTGGCCGCAGCCTTGCTACTGGCCCAAGCTGTACCTGCTCAATGGCGTACTGTGAAAGGAAACGGTCAAACGAAAACCGAACAAAGAAGCGTAGCCAGCTTCAATAAGGTAGGTGTAGCCGGGGGCATCAATGTATTGGTGACGCAGGGAGCAGCCGGCCTAAAGGTTGAAGCCGATGAAAACCTGCTAGAATACATTGTGACGGAGGTAAGCGGCGACAAGCTGACTGTACGCTACAAAAACAATGTCAGCATTCGCGGCCATGCCTTAGTGTATGTAAGCATGCCGGTACTAAATGGGGCCAGCATTGCCGGCAGCGGCAATATCAAAAGCGATGGTACCATTACGGCAGGCGACAACTTTACGGCCAGCATAGCTGGTAGCGGCAATATAGACCTGACCACCAGCGGTGCCGAACAAGTAAAAGCCAATATAGCCGGCAGCGGAAATATAGAACTGGCAGGGAGCGCCCGTGGCGTGGATGTACGCATCAGTGGAAGCGGCAGTTTTAAAGGCTACCAGCTTAAAACAACCGACGCCGAAGTGCACATCAGCGGAAGTGGCAATGTAGAAACCAATGTAAATGGCAAGTTAGATGCCGTAATCAGTGGCAGTGGCAGTGTGCTGTACAAAGGCCGGGCGCAGGTATCGCTTCGGTCGGCTGGTAGCGGTAAGGTAAAAATGGTTGAATAAAGCAACCACTCAAGTTGGCCACATCCATGATGATTGGCGCCGAGCCCCTGGACCATGTAGGTCCGGGGGCTTGTATGATAGCCCGGCCACGCCGTTTTTTTTAGCGTTTCAGCGGATTGGCTTCAATAACAGATAAGCAAAATTGACACCAATGGCAGGATAAATCCTTCCTTGGCTATTGCCAAAGGACTGTGCATAGCCAAAGCCGGCATGCGTATTGAAAACGCCGCGATTACCAATGGGGCGCTGTAAGCCCCAATGCAGATTGATGAGGCCGGTTTGCCTTAAATAATCGTTGGGTGCAATACTGGGGGTAGTGTACTTCAACCGCAGTCCGATGTAGTTGCCCGAGTTATTTTTAATCGTTTTCTGTTTTGCCAGGCGTTTCAGCCGGTTGTAGTAAAACTTGGGAGTGGCCGAAAGGTAAAATGCCGGCTGCAGGAGATTGAATTCATAGATGAAACTGAAGGGGGAGACATCGTAGCCACCACCGGCCCCCATTGCCAGGTCCAGACTCAGGTGATTGCCAAGCCTTGGCTCCATGCTGATTCCTACACCCTGCAAACCCATGTCCAGTTTCAGCTGGGTGCTCAGCCTGTTTTCATCTGGCTTTGCCTGCCCGGCAGCAGCAGTTCCAAAAGTTATCCATACCACGCCAAGTATCAGTTTCTTCATATCGCCTTCGCCGCCTTTTACATCGTTTGGGCATAAATATAGATTTGATATTTATGCCATTTAGTTTTTTAAAAGAGCTGGTTATAACAATACTCGATGAAGGTAGCTGCCGCTTTATTGCCGTTGCCAAAAAAACAAATCCCACCGGCAGCCAGCCGGCGGGATTGCAAAGCTTTAGTATTGCTTTCGTAGGTTTCTTAACGCGGCGCTTTTTTCACGTATTTCTCCAGCCAGCTGTACTGCTCCCATAGCAGGTGTAGCAGGTTTTCTTCGGCCGCATAGCCGTGGCTTTCAAACGGCAGGCTTACAAACCGCACCGTACCGCCGTGACCTTTTACGGCATTGTACAGCCGTTCGCTGTTGATAGGGAAGGTGCCGGGATTGTTGTCGGCATCGCCATGTACCAAAAGCAAGGCGTCCTTTATTTTATCGGCATAGCTGAAGGGGCTCATGCGGTAGTACAGGTCGGGGGCCTGCCAGTAGGTACGCTCTTCATTTTGAAAACCAAATGGTGTAAGTGTACGCATGTAGGCGCCGCTGCGGGCAATACCCGCTTTGAATAGGCGGCTATGTGCCAGCAAATTGGCGGTCATAAAGGCGCCATAGCTGTGGCCACCTACGCTGGCACGGGCGGTATCGCCAAAGCCCAGGTCATGCGCAGCTTTCAGCGCTGCTTCTGCATTCCACACCAATTGCTCCACAAAGTTGTCGTTGGGCTGTTTGTCGCCTTCGCCCACTATCGGAAACTCGGTTTCATCCATCACCGCGTAGCCTTGGGTGGCATAAAAAATGGGCGAGCCCCAGTTGAGGCGGGTAAATGTGTACTTGCTGCCACGTACCTGTGCTGCATCGCTGGCGCTTTTGAATTCGCGGGGGTAGGCCCACATTACAATGGGCAGGCGACCGTCTTTCTGCGCATTGTAGCCTTCGGGCAGGTACACGGTGGCGGTCAGGTCTACGCCGTCGCGGCGCTTGTAGCTGATCTTTTGCTTGCTCACTTTGCGCAGGGCAGGTTGCGGGTCGGGGAAGGCAGTGAGCGGCTGGCTGGTGCCTGCTTGCAGGTTGCGCAGGAAGTAGTTGGGCACATCGGTAGGGCTTTGGCGGCTGGTAATGAGCAGGCCTTTTTCGGCATCCAGTACTTCTACCACACTTTCAAAATAGCCCTTTTCGCAGCGCCACAGTTGGTTCAGCTTTTTGGTGGGCAGGTCCAGCACGGCATAAAAGGGCAAATCGCCATCGGGCGAAGCACCGGCGCCGGTCATGGGGATGGCATTGCCATTGTTGATGGTCAGCAGCACATTACGCCCGTATTGGTTACGATGCGTGACGGGGCTGCCAGGATCGTTGTAGCGGTCATTGGTACTGCGGTCAAACAGCACTTCAGCGGCACCGGTGGCAGGGTTAAGGCGCCAGGTTTTGGCCCGCTGTTTGCCTTGCAGGCCTTCGTTCAGCAGGGCCAGGTTGGCGTGTCCCCATACAATGCTGCGAAACCGCATT
>JALOMC010000272.1 GCA_025455665.1 Chitinophagaceae bacterium
ACCGGAAAAACGGCGGCATTTGGCTTGCCGCTGCTGCAATTGATCGACCGTAGCCTCAGGCATCCGCAGGCGCTGGTGGTGTGTCCTACCCGCGAACTGTGCGTGCAAATTGTAAAGGAGATTGACAATTTTGGAAAAGTAGGCGGCAGCATCAAGGTGCTGGCCGTGTACGGCGGCGCCAGCATCACGCAGCAAATGCGTGAGCTGAAGCAGGGTGTACAATTGGTAGTGGCCACTCCCGGCCGCCTCATCGATCTGATTGAACGCAAGGCGATAGATCTGGAAGCAATTCAGTACGTAGTGCTGGATGAAGCCGATGAAATGCTGAACATGGGCTTTAAAGAAGACATTGAATGCATTTTGGAGTATACGCCTAAGCGCAACAGCATGTGGCTTTTTAGTGCCACTATGCCGCCTGCAATCCGGCAGGTAGCTAAAAAGTTCATGAGCAATCCGGTAGAAGTATCGGTGGGCAAAGTGAATACTGCCAATGTGAACATTGATCACCAGTATTTCATCGCCACGCATCAGCATCGCTACGAAACACTGAAGCGGCTGATTGATTTTAATCCGGATATCTACGGCATCATTTTTACCCGCACCAAAGCCGATGCACAAGAAATATCGGAGCGACTGACCCGCGAAGGATACAATGTAGATGCACTGCACGGCGACCTCAATCAACAGCAGCGTGATAGGGTAATGGCGGGCTTCCGCAGCAAGGCACTGCAGCTGGTAGTTGCTACCGATGTGGCCGCACGGGGTATTGACGTAAGCGGTATTACCCACGTCATCAATTTTGAATTACCCGACGATGTGGAAGTGTACACGCACCGCAGTGGTCGTACAGGCCGGGCTGGCAATACTGGTATTTGCCTGTCTATTGTATCGCCCCGCGAAGTACGCCGCGTACAAGAGATAGAGCGGATGATAAAGGCGAAAATGAACAGGCTGGAAATTCCCAGTGGTAAGGATGTATGCCGCAAACAGTTTTTCTTCTTTATGGATAAACTATTGGCTACCGATATCAGCCACGGTGATTATGAAACCTATTTGCCGATGCTGTCAGAAAAGTTTGCGGCCGTATCCAAGGAGGAAGTACTGCAACGCGTGGCGGCTTTAGAGTTCGATCGCTTTTTGCGCTATTACGAAAATGCGCAGGACCTGAACGTAGGTCGGCCATCGGTAGACAAGCGGGAAAGACGCACTCCGGGCGAAGCTCGTGATACCCAGGGGCGGACGTTTGGTGGCAGTAATGCGCAATACGCAAAGCTGTTTGTAAATCTTGGCACCAAGGATGGCTTCTACAAAGCCAGCTTCCTGCAATACCTGCTCGATCTGAGCGATCTGAAAAAGGAAGTACTGGGTCGCATTGACCTAAAAACCATGAACAGCTATGTAGAAGTTGACAAATCGGTCGTCAATAAAATGATCAAGGCTATCGACGGAAAGGTGTACAAAGGGCGCCGTATTCGCATGAATGAGGCCTGATACAATTCATTCGTTTGAAATAACCAACAGAAAAAAGTGACAGCATATGAGCACACAAGCATTGGAACAAAACACAGCGGTAGCGGCAGCCTGGAGCAAGCGTCCGCTCATCATCAGCGGCCCCTGCAGTGCCGAAACCGAAGAGCAGGTATTGGAAACAGCGCAGCGACTGGCCGCTACCGGGCAGGTGCATGCCTTGCGGGCCGGTATCTGGAAGCCACGTACCCGCCCGGGAAGTTTTGAGGGCGTGGGCACCAAAGGACTTCCATGGCTGCAGCAAGCAAAAAAGCTGACAGGTCTGCCGACAGCAGTGGAAGTAGCCACCGCCAAACAAGTAGAAGATGCCTTGCATTTTGATGTAGACATTTTATGGATAGGCGCCCGCACTACTGTCAATCCATTCAGTGTGCAGGAAGTAGCCGATGCCCTGCGTGGTGCCAATGTGCCCGTGCTGATCAAGAATCCAATCAATCCTGACCTGGAGCTTTGGACCGGCGCGGTAGAACGTGTAGCCAAAGCTGGTATTAGTAGAATCGGTTTGATTCATCGCGGCTTCAGCAACTACGGCAATACAGAATACCGCAATGCGCCCATGTGGCACCTCGCTATCGAAATGAAGCGTCGCAATCCCGAGATGATGCTGATCAATGATCCATCGCACATTTGCGGCCGTCGCGATATTTTGCTCGATGTAGCGCAGAAAGCCATCGACCTCGACTTTGATGGCCTGATGGTAGAAAGCCATATTGATCCGGATAATGCCTGGAGCGATGCCAAACAACAAATCACACCAGAAGTGTTTGCCGACATGCTGGCCACCATCGTTTGGCGTAAAGAGGATGTAGACTCGGCTGAGTTCCACTCACATCTTGAAAAGCTTCGCCAGCAAATCAACCACATTGATGACGAGCTGATGCAGCTGCTGGGCCAGCGCATGAAAGTAGCCGACAAAATTGGCGAGTACAAGCGCAACAATGCAGTGACTATTTTGCAAACCAACCGCTGGAACGAAATACTGGAACGTGCCTACCGTAAAGGTGACGCATTGGGCCTCAGCAAAGAGTTTGTAACGCGTTATCTGGATGCTGTGCACATGGAGAGCATCAATCACCAGAACCGAATCATGAATAGCTAAGCGGCGCCTGTTATGATCAGCAAAAAGTTTGACATACAAGGCAGCAGGGTTGATTACTTTTTTGGTGCCAGGCTAAAGGAGCTAGCCGACGTCTGCGATAGGCGAAGCACTATTTTGGTAACCGATGAAAACGTGTTCGCTGCTCACAGCACACGTTTCAAAGGTTGGCAAACCATGGTGCTGAAAGCCGGTGAAGCCAATAAGCAACAATGGGCCATTGATAGCTTGCTGGCGCAGCTGATGGAGCGGGAGGCCGATCGCAGCTTTACGCTGGTGGGTATTGGCGGTGGTGTAGTCACTGATATGGTGGGCTATGCTGCTGCTGTGTACATGCGGGGCATTCGTTGTGGCTTTGTGCCCACTACACTGCTGGCTATGGTAGATGCCGCTATTGGCGGCAAAAACGGGGTAGATGCAGGCATTTACAAAAACCTGGTAGGTACCATTCGCCAACCGGCTTTTTTGCTGTATGACACGTCGCTGCTCTCCACGCTGCCGGAAGCAGAGTGGCAGCATGGCTTTGCCGAAATCATCAAGCATGCTGCCATCAAAAAGCTTTCCATGTTCAAGGAGTTGCAGGCGCATGACCTGCAATACTACCGGCGCAAAAAGGCCAGCCTGGAAGCCTTGATACAGCAAAATGCGTTGCTGAAAACCAAGATCGTACAAGCTGATCCGTTTGAGAAGGCAGATAGGAAGCTGCTGAACTTTGGCCATACGCTGGGCCATGCCATCGAAAATGACACGGGCCTTGCCCATGGACAGGCTGTAGCAATAGGCATGGTGTATGCTGCACATCTCAGCCAGCAATTGCTGGGCTTCCGGCAAACCCTGTCGTTGGTCGATTGCATAGAGCAATATGGATTGCCGACCCACGCCCGTTTTGATATGGCAAAAGCACTGCAAAACATGCGCCTCGATAAGAAGCGGGAACGGCAGGCGCTACATTTTGTACTGCTCGAAAAATTGGGAAAGGCCAACGTTCAGTTGGTGGACTTTCCGCAGTTGGAAAACATTCTTTTATCACTCGATACAAAAGCATGATAGCAACGGTTCATCCCGGAAAAATAAATGGTGGACTAACGGCCAACGCCAGCAAAAGCGCCATGCAGCGGGCTTGTGCTGCTGCACTGCTTAAGCAGGGTGCTACCACCATTGTGAATCCCGGCAATTCAAACGACGACAAAGCAGCCCTCAGCATTATCGCAGCTATGGGCGCCGGTATACAAGCGCTGCCGGACGGTAGCTTGCGCATCACGGGTGTTCAGCGTCCTTTTGCGCATGCAATGCAGGGCGGCGCCATCCACTGTGGCGAAAGCGGACTCAGCATTCGTATGTTCACTCCGCTGGCTGTTCACTCCGCTGGCTTCCTTGGCACAAGTGCCGGTGCGTATCAATGGCGAAGGCAGCTTGCTGGTGCGGCCCATGCATTTTTTTGAAGAAGTATTGCCGCAGCTGCAGGTAGCTACTACCACCAATCTGGGCTTGGTGCCCATGACGGTTTCGGGCCCGCTGCACCCTGCCGATATCACGGTAGATGGTTCGCTCAGCTCTCAGTTTCTTACCGGCTTGCTGATGGCATACGCTGCTGCAAATGCCAGTGATGTATGTATTGAAGTAACCGATTTGAAGAGCAAACCCTACATTGATTTGACATTGCAGGTAATGCAGGCTTTCGGACTGAAAATGCCTGTAAACGAAAGCTATCAGCGTTTTCGATTTTTGGCACACTCAGCATCTGATCAGCCAGCGGTGGACCGCTTTGTGGTGGAGGGCGATTGGAGTGGAGCAGCCTTTTTGCTGGTGGCGGGTGCTGTATCGGGCGAGGCAACGGTGCAAGGTATCTTCAATCATTCGCGGCAGGCCGATAAGAAAATCATTGATGCCCTGCTGGATGCCGGCGCACAGGTGACCGTGCTGGCCGACGCTGTGCAGGTAAAAAAGGATCAACTGGAAGCATTTGAGTTTGATGCCACCGATTGTCCGGACCTGTTTCCGCCGCTGGTAGCGCTGGCGGCCAATTGCCATGGAATAACCCGCATCAAGGGTCTGCGCCGACTGAAGCACAAGGAAAGCGATCGGGGCGCTACGCTACAGGAAGAGTTTGCCAAGTTGGGCATTGCCGTTTATTTGAAAGACGATGTGATGGAAGTGCACAGCGACGGAAAGATCAGGGTAGCCAATTTCACATTAAACTCGCATCACGATCATCGCATTGCCATGGCTGCGGCGGTGGCGGCCATCAATGCCGATTTCAGTATTCAAATCCGAAATGCCGACGCCGTCAACAAATCGTATCCCGATTTTTGGCAACACTTGCAGTCGCTGGGTGTACAGGTAGAATTGAAAAGCGCAGCTGCTGCTGCATCAACAAATCATTAGTCAGTAAGGAGCGTTATGAATCAGTTTGGAAAGCTTTTTCGTGTAAGCATATTTGGCGAGTCGCACGGGCCGGTAGTAGGTATTACCATCGATGGCGTACCGGCTGGTCTGCCATTATCAGCCGAGGATTTTTTACCCGATTTAGAGCGCCGCAAAGGCGGTAATCAAAAAGGCACGACGCCAAGACAAGAAGCGGACTATCCCATTTTCCAGACTGGTCTTTTTCAAGGCCGCACCACCGGTGCTCCGCTCACCATTGTGTTTGAAAACAACAACACCCGCAGCGGCGATTACCAGAAGCAGCGGAGTGTGCCGCGTCCGGGCCATGCCGACTGGACGGCCAATGAAAAGTATGGCGGCTTTGAAGACTACCGTGGTGGCGGCCACTTCAGTGGTAGACTGACCGTGTGCCTGGTAGCGGCCGGCGTGGTCGCAAAAAAAATATTGGGCCCCGCTACTACCGTGACCGCTCACATCGACGAGATTGGGGGCGAGGCCGATCTGGAAGCAGGTTTGCAAAAGGCCATTGCTGCCAAGGATAGCATCGGCGGCATTGTATCGTGTGCAGTGCATGGCCTGCCGGCGGGCTTGGGCGAGCCTTTCTGGGATTCGGCCGAGTCGTTGCTGGCCCATGCGGTGTTTGCCATTCCGGCGGCATTGAGTTTGGTACCGGCTTTGCAGCGGCACGCATGTTTGGTGTGGACCATAATGATGCCATTTTGGACAAGGCCGGCACCACCCGCACCAACCATGCCGGTGGCATTGTAGGCGGCATTACCAATGGAATGCCGCTGCAGTTTCGCATTGCCATCAAGCCCACCAGCTCTACACCCAAAGATCAAACAACGCTCAACTGGGAAACCGGCGAACTGGAAACCTTTTCAGTAAAAGGACGCCATGATTTGTGCATTGCCCTGCGAGTGCCGCCGGTGCTGGAGGCTGTGACGGCAATGGTGCTGGCCGATCTGCTGATGCAGGCAGGTGCCGTAGCCAGGGTGCATCATATCACATCACCACGGCAGAGGCATGGCAGCATGCGCAAACCACCGGCGAGTACAAGGCGCCATCATTGGAAACGGAGGGCTTTATACACTGTAGCGATGCACACCAGGTGGCCGGTGTGCTGCAGCGTTTTTACGCCGGGCAAACCGGATTGCTGAAACTGCAAATTGACCCCGCCCGATTAGAATCGGAACTGAAGTATGAGGGTGCTTCTGACGTGAACGAAAAGTTTCCGCACGTTTTTGGCCCCATACCGGTCGCAGCGGTCATTGGGGTAGAGGTAGTAGCCTGATCAAAGCCTGTTACTCTTTTACAAACGAGTATTGCTCAACCCCGCTGCCAGACTGCAATTGCAGAAAATATCGGCCGGCGGGCAGGTGGGCAATCGATATGCGGGTTTGTTGTGCAGCGGCCTGCAGGCTGACTACCGACTGGCCCAGCTGATTATAGATACTCAATCGCTCTGCACCACTGGTGCCATTTATCATCAACCAATCTTTAGCTGGATTAGGGGCTACGTTGATTGCGCTGCCCGGTTGGCGAAGCAGCACAATGGCAGAGTAGGCAACTGACCCATCTTTATCTACTTGTTGCAGCCTATAATAGCGGGCAGTTGTGCTGGTTGGCGCTGCAAAACTATATGCACGTTTTACCTGTGAGGTGCCGGCACCGTTTACACGGCCGATGTTGCTGAAACGATGACCATCTTCACTTCGCTCCACCAAAAAATGGCTGAAGTTTTCTTCGCTGGCAGTTGCCCAGTTCAATTGGTCGGCCTGCGCAGTGCGCCGGCCTTGAAAGTACAGTAACCTGACCGGCAGGGCTGGCGTCACCGAAAAATCGGTGCGGAAGTTGGTGCCTCCGTTGCTGTCAAATTGGGTTTGCGAACAGCCGGTGGTGCTGCCTTGCTGGCCCGATATTTCAAAATAAATCTCAAGCGTATAGTTGCCTGCGCTGAAGTTCGATAAATCTACTTCGGCATTGACACGTTGCCATTTTTGATCGTTGGCGCTGCAGGG
>JALOMC010000273.1 GCA_025455665.1 Chitinophagaceae bacterium
CGACGTAGCCCGCCGATTTGTGGAAGGCCGCAAAGGCGACCGCATCGGGCTCGTCATTTTTTCGGGCCAAAGCCTGGCGCTATGCCCCCTGACCAGCGATAGAGCAGCAGTACTGCAGCAACTACAGCAAGTAGAATACGGCCAATTGGAAGATGGCACCAGCATCGGCACCGGGCTGGCCAGCGCTGTTGCACGTTTGAAGCCTGCTAAAACAGCCAGCCGCGTTATCATTTTGCTTACCGATGGCGAAGATACCGGCGGCTTCTTGTTTCCTGACGCTGCCAAGCAACTGGCCATGCAGTATGGCATGAAAGTGTACACCATTGGGGTGGGTAGCAATGGCCTGGCACCCATGTGACTGATATTGCCAACAGCACCGGTGGCCGCTACTTCAGGGCTACGAATAGAAACGCATTGGATAGCATCTACACGGCCATCGACCGACTGGAAAAATCGAATGTACAAAGCCGCATTTTTAATAAACGGACCGACGAATACGAGCCATGGGTAGGCGCTGCCATTGTGCTACTGCTACTAAGCATCCTGCTCGAAATCAGTGTTTTCAGAACGGTGGGCTGACCATGGCAATAGAGTATCTTGCCGCAGTTCATGTACAAGCAGTTGGCTACTGTCGCCGCCCTGCTCATTCACCATCACACACCTTGCATGCTACTGACAGTTTCTCTATGTTTTTTTAAATTACTGATTATGCGTTTTCTCATCGTTGTCTTCCTATTGAGTGCTTGCATGCTGAGTATGCCCGCTGCGGCACAACCAGCCTATTTCTACCCCAAAGCAGGCGCCATGGATGCCCGCATTCCCAGCCCCGAACAGTTTTTGGGCTACCCCATTGGCAGCCAGCATACGCGGCACGAGCAATTGCTGAACTACTTCCGCGAACTGGACCGCCTGAGCGACCGTGTAAGCCTTCAGGTATTGGGCCATACTTATGAAAAGCGCCAACAGATAGCAGCCATTTTTACATCGGCACAAAACCATAGCAAGCTGGAAAGCATACGGCAGGCGCACCTGAGTGGCCAACTAACCGGTGCCACCGCACAAGTGCCACTGGTAATACACCTCGGCTATAATGTGCATGGCAATGAACCGAGCAGCAGCGAAGCTGCTATGCTGACCGCCTACTACCTCACAGCCAGCCAAACAGCTGAAACACAGCGCTGGCTGGACAGCATGGTGATACTGATGGACCCCGTGATAAACCCCGACGGCCGCGACCGGCATAGCCATTGGGCCAATATGCACAAGGCCGAGCCGCCCGTGGCCGACCCGCAAGATCGGGAGCACAACGAGATATGGCCTGGCGGTCGCTTCAATCACTACTGGTTCGATTTGAACCGCGACTGGTTTTTGGGCACCTTTCCTGAAACCCGCCATCGCATTCGCTTCTTTCACCAATGGCGGCCCTATGTGCAAACCGATCACCACGAAATGGGCACCAACAGCACCTTTTATTTCGACCCCGGTAAAGAAGGCAGTAACAATCCCATTGTGCCCGACTTTTTGTACAAAAACATTTACCCCCGCTACGGCGAATACTTTGCTGCCGCTGCCAATGCCATTGGTAGCATGTACTACACCAAAGAAAGCTTCGACAAGCTCTACCCCGGCTACGGTAGCAGCTACGCCAATTTTTATGGCGGCGCCGGCTTCTTGTTTGAGCAAGGCAGCAGCCGTGGCCATGTGCAAGAAACCACTACCATACCGCTCACGTTTGCCTTCACCATTCGCAATCAGTTTACCGCTTCGCTCACTACCATCCGGGCATCGCTGGCCGAAAAGCAACAACTGCTGACGCTGCGCCGCGAATTCTATAAAGCCACGGCAGCACACGCCAAATCCTCCCCCATCAAAGCATATGTGTTTGGCGACGCACACGATGCTACTAAAACCAATGCTTTTGTAAACATGCTGCTGCTACACCAGATAGAGGTGTACAAAGCCGGTAGCAACCTGACGGCCGATGGTAAAATGTTTGACGCTGGCAGCAGCTATGTAGTACCCTGCGATCAGCCCAACTACCTGATGGTGAGAACGGTGTTTGAAAAACAGATCAGCTACACGGATAGCACCTTTTACGACGCCAGCACCTGGTGCCTGCCGCTGGCCTACGGTATTCCTTATGCCGAGCTGAAAACCTTGCCTGCCAAGGGCAATGCAGTATTGGCCGCCGCCACAATACCTGCTCCGGCTGTAGCCAATAGCAACTACGCCTATGTGTTCAGCATCACCGATTACAATGCGCACAAAGCCATCTGGCATTTGCAAAAAGGGGGTGCTTTGCTGCAAACCGCTTTCCGTCCGTTCAGCATGATGATAGATGGAGCACTGCAACAGTTTGGCTACGGCAGCATCAGCATTCCGGTGAATTTGCAACGCATAGCTGCCGACTCGCTGTACAGCCTGGTGCAGCAGGCAGCGCAGGCTACCGGCATTCGCATACACGCAGCAGGCAGTGGCTACAATGCCGGCGGTGTAGACCTGGGCAGCAACTACCTGCGCACCCTGAAAAAACCAGAAGCTGCAATGTTGGTAGGCACCGGCGTGGCGGCTCCCGAAGCTGGTGAGATATGGCACCTGCTGGACGAACGCATTGGCATGCCCATCAGTAAACTGGACCTCATCAATTTTGGCCGCACCAACCTCGACCGCTACAATGTGCTGGTGATGGTGAGTGGCAACTACAGCCTGCTGGACAAAGCAGCAGCTGATAAAATAAAAACCTGGGTGCAAAACGGTGGCACCCTCATTACGCTGAAAACTGCCAGCGAGTGGGCCATCCGCAATGGACTAAGCCGCGAAAGGCTGGCGTCTGACAGTAGCCGCACTATCAGTACCCGCTTCAACTACGATGAAGCGCCTGAGCGGGAAGGTGCCAAATCGCTGGGGGGCTCCATCTTCCGCGTTGATCTGGATACCACGCATCCTATTGGGTTTGGCTATACGCAGCGCAGCATTGCGGTGTATCGAAACAACCTCACCACCCTGCAACCATCATCGAACCCCTACAGCACGGTGGCACAATACACGGCCGATCCGCTGATAGCAGGTTATCTGCATCCCAGTTCGCTCAAAAAAGTACGCAACACCGCCGCTATTGTGGTGGGCAACGATGGCAATGGACGGGTCATCCTGTTTAGCGACAACCCCAACTTCCGCGGCACCTGGTATGGCACCAACAAGCTGTTTTTGAATGCATTGTTTTTTGGAACGCTGGCCAACACGCCGGGGGTGAATGGGGAATAAACTATTCGTCTTCTTTTTGACCAAACCAACCAAAAACGAACAAGGCCGGGCCAAATGCCCGGCCTTTGCCATTAGCGGTGGTAAAATAAATCGGCATTGAAATCATTGCACCCGCACTTCGCCACCGGTTAGCACTTCCAATCGGGTAGCAGCACCATTTATCGTTATTTGCCTGGCGCTACCAGTATTGCACCCAAGCGTAAGCCGAGCGCCGGGTTTGACCTGTAAAACGGTTCTGCCCGATAGTATCAGATTGCCACATACACTGTTTGAACCTATTACAATGGTAGAAAACGGACGAACGAGTGATACGTCTGTGCTACAAGTTGGTAGCGTATTGGCTGTCCAGTTAGCTGCATCCTCCCAATTACTTGTATTTGCCAGTCCTGTCCATGTTTTCATAAAATTCCCACTACTCAGCGCTGTTGCGAAGTACCCAAGCGTATTGTAATTACCGCTGACTGAACGAACGACTTCTCCGGCATTGGTAAAACTACTGAAGAAGCTCCCGTTTCCAAACGACACATCGCTATACACTCCGCTCAGCGACGAGGACCGTGCTATCCTGCGCTGGGCGGTGCTAGTAGCCGAAAATCCTTCACCCATCGAAGCTTGTACCAGCACAGAATCAATGCTAGTGATGGTGCCGCTAACTACCCGGGCATACCAACGGTGTGTTTCGCCCAGAGCGGATAAACCTGCACCAGCTGTGCCGCCATCGGTTGCTACGCATTCAACTGCCACCCTTGCATTGTTTGCGGTAATTCCTCTCAATATAAAGACCCGTCGAGTACCGCCACTGCCAACAGGAAAGACCCGATCTGCCAGATTGGATCCATTGATTGTAAACACCAATGTGCCTTGAACATGCCCCTGATTGAGGTAAGAAGTGCCACC
>JALOMC010000274.1 GCA_025455665.1 Chitinophagaceae bacterium
TGCAAGCCCACCGCACTATGCCGGGCCGCAGGCAGCTGCCATTACTCTACCAGCACCTTGCTGCTGCTATACAGTCTTCCGCTGGCCAGCAACTGCACCTGATACCAGCCCGGCGCTAGTGAAGGACGCGTCACCAAGACCGAACCGCCAGCGGGCAACTGTAGCAATTGATGATACACCAAACGGCCGGCAGCATCTGTCATGCAAAGCTGATAGCGCCCGGCGCTGCCCACGCCCACAGCAAACGAAGCTGGTAGCGGATTGGGCAATTGAAGTGCAGCCCGGTGCCCATGTACCGATACTACTTTGCTGTATGCTGCCCGGCCATCCTTGTCTATTTGCCGCAGGCGATAGTAGTGCACGCCCGACTGCTGCAGCCGATCGTGAAAAATATACTGTAAGGCCTGTGTACTGTTGCCGTCGCCTTGTGCCGCTACAAAACCAATGCGCCTGAATTGCCGGCCATCATTGCTCCGCTGCACTTCGTAGCCACGGTTGTTTTGTTCGTTGGCTACTTTCCAGCTCAAGGCTACCGATTCGTCTTCGGCGGCAGCAGAAAAAGATAGCCAGCTCACAGGCAACGCTGTGGCGGCATCAAAACAGAGATAAAATTGGCCATTGATATCGGCACTGCTCATTTGCGTTCGCACTCCTTGTACTTCGCCGTTTCCCAGTTCAGCTGCGCTGTGAGCACCAGGTGCAGCACTGCTGATGCGGCTGATGCCAAAGCGGGTGAAATCTACCACGCCCGGCAGACCTGTAGCACGCAAACGCAGGGAGGAAGTAGTTACACCAGGCAACCCAATCGTCAATTCATTGCGCACCTGCCAATACGAAAAGTTGAGGCCAGCCTCGGTATACTGCGCCGCAAAACTTGAAATGCCCTCGGCATGCACATACCGCACTGCTATTACACCCGATACCAGCCCATTAAGCTCAGCCGTTAAAAAGCGCTTCCTTCTGTTATGCATCAAAGGGAAGACGTTGAGCTGACCGCCGCTTTCAATTTCGCCGGTTGTTTCGATACCGCCATGGTTGTAAAAAATACGCCCGCTGGGACCAAACACTACCGGCGCTGCGCCTGTGTGGAGATAGCCCCGCAAATCCAGCTCATCGGAAATTGTAATGCGCCGGTTAGTGAACACACCGGCGTAGCTCCCCACCAGTAGCCTGTTGACTATGCCACTAGCGGGCAGTTCGGCACCTACGGTAAAAGCTGTCGGCACCGCTACATCGCCAGGTACCAGCACTGCCCTATCGAGCGGGTAAGATAGGTTAACGTTGTAATTACTGCCAATGCCGTGCTGCACCGTACCATCAAACAGGGGCTGCCGGGCAAAACGAAAAATTGATACTGCCGATGGCCGCAGAGCGGTCACCGATAGCCGATGATCAAGTGACAGCAATCCATTAGTGCGGATCGTACCCATGTGGGCTGTCAAGCTCTGTACAATGGTCAGCGGAGTGGCGAGCACAATCGGCTTGGTGCTATTAACCAGCAACTGATCTAACACTGGCGTGGTACCAATGCTGGCGAAGCTGCATTCCACCCGATGCTCCGTCACCTGCCTTCCCTCTTCGAGACGCAGCAGTGCGCCGCGAAACCGAAAATCAACCAACCCTGTACCGGTAATGCTCCCCAGCACCTGAATGATTTTTCCTGTGGTGCTGCCTAAATTCCCGTTTCTGAATCGCAGATCATGCGCCAGCAGCCTGCCACTGCTGCCCACCTGTACATCGCCCATCACCGTGAGTGAGGAGGCCGAGGTGCCAAAATCGAACACCCCTTCTACCACGAGGCGGCCAAACACCGGCGGAGGAAGAAACGAAGGGGTATTAGAGAAAACTGTATCGCCGGCACGCACCACCACTGTATCGCCGCCGCGGGGTACTACCCCGGATGCCGTGCCCCAGGTAGCAGCATCGTCCCACGCCCCATTCCGCACCGACACAAAACTGCGACCTGCTGCCGGCACAAAGCTACCCTCGGCAAAATTGGTGCTGATAGCACCGCCATTGGTAGCAAATAACCTTGCATAGAAGCCAGCTGGCGCAATACCACTCACCAATAATTGTGTATTGCCAATAGAGAGTTCGCTGCGGGGGCTCAAAAAATCGCCGCCAATAGCGCTATCGGCCCTGAAAAAACGAACCGCACCGCTCTGCGGATGACTCACCGTGGCCAAAGCCGACCCACTGGTAATGTTTGAAAAACTGATAGCCCGATTGGTAAATGCCTCGACTGGCGGCGGCGAAAACCGGTACACCCTGCAACCATTGCTGCCAGTGCTGCTCAAAGCTGCAATGGTGCCCACCGGGGCTTCAAAATAGGAAGGAACAGTGCCCGTAGCAGCTGTGTGAAGTGCTGTATTTACGTGCAAATACTGATTAAAGGCTGTCAAAGCCAGCGAGGGGCGGAATGCTGCGTTGCTGAAGCCTAGTGCCACATTCGTTTCCATGGTGCCATACACAAACTCTATCACGCCCGTACTCTCGTGCAAAGCTACCTGAAAGTTGGCGCCGTCTCTTCCGGCAGCCCGGCTGATACTCATGTTGGTAAAACTGATAATTGCCCGACGGCTGGGAAAACTTCCCATCACATGAAACGTGATTTGACCGTTGGGCCCTGTACCCATAGCAGAAGCATTGCTGCCGGCAAATGCGTTCCCCGCTATATAAAACGGACGCAGCTCGGCCGGATTAACGGCATTGGTGCCTGAGAATACAATTCGGCCATTCGACGAAGCGTTGAAGAAATAATGCAGTCCACCAGCAAATGCAAATGGAAACGGCAACAGAATGTTGTCACTTGTCATGGCATCCTCGTCGGGACCAATAATTTGTGCAGCACCCGATGTACTATACAAACTGGCATTATCAGCCGTACTAAAAGCATAATTCGCCAGTGTAATCTGGGCATTTGCCGGCAGCACATACATCAGCAGTATAGCCAGCAGCCAGCGTAGCGCTTTCATTTTCCGATCCATTGCTTACTTTAATTTTTGTTCCAATGCCCGAAGCTTTTCCTCCAGCAGCATTATTTTTTGCAGCAGTTCCTTTATGGCTTCCACATACAAGGCATCGTAGGTGCCGTAGCTGGTTTGCAAGAAGCCTTGCGCATCCGCACTTACCAACTGGGGAAATACCTGCTGAACATTTTGCGCAGTAAAGCCCATTTGTTTTCCGGAAGGCCGCGTGGCACCCGTCTTATCATCGTTCCATTCGTAAGTCACCCCTTTCAGTTGGAGTAATTTTTCCAACGCATCATGGAGTGGAGCGATGTCTTTTTTCAGCCGGGCATCACTATTCGCCAGCCAATCGCCTGCGGTGGCTTTGCTGGCATTGCCATTTACTTCCAGGGCATTGGTAGTAGGATCACGAAGAATACCCAACCGGCCATTATTAATGAAAAGGGTATTCGTATTGCTTTCGCCATCGAAAAAGAAGAACCGCCCGGCAGATTGGTCCCAACCAAGGGCTCCACGGTAGGCGCCGTTGCTCCTAAATTCCAGCGAAGCCGTGGTTATGTCATCATCCGAAGGACGGTCGAGGGTAATGCGGCTGCCTGTGAAGCGGGTATTACCATCTACAAAAATTTTATGTACCGCATCGTTGGTGGCGGGGTAGCGGCCTATACCTACTTTGTTGTTGGTAGCCATGGCAATGGCTATGCGGTCTCGTTCTACATAAAAATCGCTTGACAGAGTCGGCGCTTCAAAACGACCTATGGCAAAAGTGCCCCGTTTGTACTCTGGATCTGGCGTGAAAAATACACCACCAGTTGTTTGCCGATTGTTGTGCCTGATGAAATAATTGAAATTTGCTGCGAATGGATTGTTTGGATTTTCATCGCCAAACCGATTGTATGCAAAAGTTATTTCCTGGTCGCCACGGTCGAAGTTTTCGTCGGGCCCATAAAAGCGGAGATTGCCGGACTGTATGGATTGGGTGCCAAATAGGTGAAAGCGGCTGTTAAGCGTACTATCCAGAATATAGTTGCCAATTCCTACATTACCCAGCGAATCAAACATCATCATGCTGGTGCCTTGGTTGGCCGTTCCATTTTTAAAGTTGGCTTCAATGTAGGCTTGCGGCTTATCGCCACGCATCAGCAGGTTTATAAAATTCAGTCCGGTGCTCAATCGCTTGGAGGCGCCAAAGCCTGAACCATTCAAGGTTGGAGCCGTACTTGAATCGGTTGCCGATACAAATGCCCCCTGATTGCTCTTTGCAAAAAAGTAGCCGGGTCCATTTACGTTGAGGGTGGCAAAATTGTAGGGTGCCATGCCTATGCCCACATTGCCATTGGAGTTAATAAGAAAGCGGTTAAATGCGCCCTGTCCTATGCTGAAGTTGACCCCTGTGGGTAGGCCAATAAATCCGGTGCTTGTGGCCGGGTTGCCTGTACCTACAAATCCAACTGACATAGAGTTACTAAAACCTGTACCGTTTGCATTATTACTAAAAGAAATTGCGGTTTCAAGGCGTGAACCACCATGAAGACTCAGCACTTGAAACGGCGTATTAGTGCCAATGCCTACATTTTGTGCCACAAGGTGGCAACTAAAAAAAACTGCTATTCCAGTCAAAAACGGCTTCATGGTATTTAGGTTGATTACAGTTTAATGAATTCCACTCTTCTGTTATTGGCCTTACCTGCTGCTGTACCGCTTCTATCCACCGGCTC
>JALOMC010000275.1 GCA_025455665.1 Chitinophagaceae bacterium
GAGTAGAAGAAGCGGTTGTTATTAGGATTGAGCGTAGAAGTAATATCCTGCCGACCAGTGGCACTCAGGTAAAAGATGTCTTTAAAGTTCAACTGCAATTCGCCAAACGTACCCACAAGCCGACGTTCACGCAGGGTATCGCGGCCGCGGTTACGGCTGTTTTCACGCACATTGGGCGCTGTATTGCCGTTAAAGTTGAACCAATGCGAAGTGAGCGTTGAAGCAGCTCTTTCACTCCATGTAGTGGTGGTAAAGTCATCAAATGATTGGCCTACCCGAAGGGTGCCTTTCAACCATTTGGTGATATCATGCTTGGCCGTAGCAATCACGTTGCCGCTAAGGCCCATGTAGCGCTGCGAGTAGTATTCCATAGAGCCGGGGAAGAACACCCGTGCCCCCGATACCGGGTTGATGATGTCGTACCGGGCAAACATGGTCATACCGAATTGGCTATAGTGGTCTACACCAAAACGCCCGGTTACATTCAGCCATTTGTTCACATCGTAGCTGCCACTTACGTTGTAGATGTAGCGGTCGTTGCGGTCTTCGTTGCGGTTGTAGCGGGTATCCCACAGCGGGTTGTCAATGGAGATGGCACCGCCGTCATCAGCCACTACTCTTCTATCGCCATCAATGGTTTCAAAATTGCGGATATCGTCGTCTTGCGGCCACAGCATCAGGTTCAGCATAAAGCCCCCCGAACCGCGGAAGGCCTTGCGGTTTTCGCTGTGGGTATAGCCAACTGTATTGGTAAGCGTAAATCCTTTGAACAATTGATTGGTGGCCGTAAAACGGGCATTGAAACGGCGGAAATAGGTATTAGGAATGACCCCTTTTTGATCTTGCCAGGTAGCACTGGCACGGTAGGTACCAGCGGCACCACCTTTACCAAACTCAAAACCTATGTTGTGCTTTTGGCTAAAACCAGTTTCGAAAAAGTTTCGGACGTTATCGTACAACTGTGTGCCGGGCGCATACTTGGGGCCCAATGCGGTCATAACGCCGGTATTAAGGGCGCCGTTTGTACCGTTATTGTATACCTGCTGTACCTCAGGAAAACGATAGTTGCGTTCGAGCCTGAAGCTGTTATCGTAATTCACACGCAGCTTGCCGGCCTTTCCTTTTTTAGTTGTAATGACAATGGCGCCACTTCCGGCCTCCAGGCCATACAGGGCGGTGGCTTCGGGCCCTTTCAGCACCGTAATGCTTTCAATATCATCGGGGTTGATGTCCGCAGCACGGTTCTGATAGTCATTGTTTCGGTTGGGCAGGTCGCTGGCCAGCTGCCCTTGGTTGAAGGTGTTGTTGCTAATGGGCAACCCATCTAAGATGATCAGCGGGCTATTGTTGCCACTCAGCGAGTTGTAACCACGCAGTACAATTTGAGTAGAAGCGCCGGGGGCTCCACTGGTAGAATTGACCGTGGCGCCTGCTACGCGGCCTTGCAGCGAGTTCAAAAAGTTTTCACGCTGCGTTTCGGCTACTTCGTCGCCTTTTACAGTTTGGGTAGCATAGCCAACGCTGCGCTGTTGGCGCTTGATACCGAATGCTGTTACCACCACATCGCCCAGTTGCTCTTCAGAGCTCGTCAGCGCAGCATTCACCGCATTGCCTTGCCCTACTGTTACGGTCCGGGAATTGTAGCCCACATAAGTAAACCGTAGTACATCGCCGGTAGAAGCGGCGATGCTGAACCCACCGGAAGCGTCGGTTTGGGCACGTTTGCCATTTTTAGTGTTGGTAATGGTGACCCCGGCCATCGGACTACCGTCCTTTTCGTCGGTCACTTTACCCGAAATGTTTCTCTCTTGCGCTTGTGCCAGCATAGTCAAGCACAGCAAGCCTGCTGCAAGCAGCACTCGAAGCGTGTTTCTCATAAAGCTTTGTTTAGGTTGTTGGTCTGCAGTCGCGTATCTCTGAAAACAATAGCTGCCAGCAATTAAGGGTTTGGATGATCACGGCTCTGAAAACAGCCAGCTCAGAAAACCGCAAAAACCTGCAAGCAGCAATCGTTAACAATTTTAACACTGTTTGGCGAAACAATGAAGATTTTTTGTTCCCACCTTCCAATATTCCTGCAACGGCAAGCCAAAAGACAGCAAAAAGCCGCACGCCGCTGCCCAATACGCTGCATTTTTATCTAAATGCACTGTATACCGGCCGAACGGTAGGCGGCCAGCCTTTCGTCGTGCGGTTCAAATTCGGTTACCACGGCGTGCACCGCACTGGCTTTGCACACCTGAAAAGGCTGCACGGTATTCAGTTTTTCGCTGATGGCGAGGGCTACCACCTGCCGGGCCGCCTGGCACATCGACTTTTTTACCTCGGCTACTTCCCACTCGTTTTCAGTAATGCCGGCCTTGCTATCAATGGCGTTGGTACCCAGCAGGCACACATCGGCCTGAATAGAAGCCAGTTGGCGGGTCAATTCGGCCCCAATGGCTATTTGTGCCACTTTGTGCAGCCTGTTGCCGATGAAAATTACTTCGCTGCCGGTGTGGTTCATCAGCTCCAGTGCAATAGGTACACTGGGGGTAATGAAGGTGGCAGACAGTTCCGGCGCCAGGTGGTGAATCAGTTCGCGGATGGTGGTACCACCCGATAGCAACACCACCATCCCATCCTGTACCAGTGTAGCAGCCTTTTGCGCAATGGTTTTTTTCTCTTTGGGCAGGTATATATCGTTGGCCGATAGTGTAAAATGAAGGCTACGCGACAGAGCGCCGCCATGCACTTTGATCAATTTGCCCTCTTCGGCCAATTCCTGCAAATCACGGCGAATGGTATCTTCCGATACCGCTAACCGCTGCAGCAAATCATTGCTCATGACCCGATTATGGATATTCAGCTGCTGTAGGATGAAGGCGTGTCTTTCTTTCTTTAGCATATAAAACCGGCATAAACCGGCATAAATGTAAAAGAAAAACTACCTGATCTGGGAAAAAAGACCAACAAGACCATGTCTGCTGCCGCTACCTCCGCGACGCCACCCGCAGATGATTAGGCACCGGCCGTGCCGCCCACTGAAACCACAGTACTGCCAGTACAATGCTGATGACAGCACTAACGAGTATGGCTATTTTGGAAACATCGCCAATATCGGGGCGGGTAAATGCCAGGCCGGCAATAAAAATAGACATGGTAAACCCGATGCCCGCCAGGATGCCCGCTCCTACCAACTGGCTCCAGCTTACCCCCCTTGGCAAGTCGGCTATTTTGCGGCGCACCAGTAGCCGGCAGGCAAGAAAAATACCGAGCGGCTTACCCAATACCAGGCCCGCCATAATGCCTACCGACAGCGAACCCGTGAGTTGGTTGAGCACCGCCCCATTTAGCATAATACAAGTATTGGCCAAAGCGAACAGGGGTAAAATGCCGAAATTGACCCAATTGTGCAAGACCATCTCAAGCGAGGGCAGTTCTTCATCGGGGATGGTAAAGGCAAACAAAACACCGGCGATAGTAGCATGTATGCCGCTGTTGAAAACAAAATACCACATAAGTAAGCCGCCCAGGTAGCGCAAGGCGCCCAGCCGGAGCCGCCTATTGCCCGCCCACAGCAGGAGGGCCAATATAGCCGCTGCGCCTAGTAAGTACATAGCCTTGATGGCACCCCCATAAAAGAAGGCAATGATGAGAATGGCGCCTAAATCGTCTATAATAGCCAGCGCAGTGAGAAAAATTTTGAGTGAAGCCGGAAAACGCTTGCCAATAATAGAGGCTACGCCCAACGAAAAAGCAATGTCTGTAGCAGTGGGTATACCCCAACCCGCATGGTACTCGGTGCCCTTGTTGAAAAACACATACAGCAAGGCCGGTACCAGCATCCCCCCGGCTGCCGCCGCTATTGGCAGTAACGCCTTTTTTACTGTCCGCAGTTCGCCGGTCGTCAGTTCCCGCTTTATTTCAAGCCCTACCAGAAAAAAGAAAACGGCCATCAATCCATCGTTAATAAGG
>JALOMC010000023.1 GCA_025455665.1 Chitinophagaceae bacterium
AGAGCGGGTGGTGGCACTGGGCATTGCCGTAGGCAGTGGCTATTTGTTTGAAACCGATTTCAAGAAAGAAGTATTCAGCGATCTGACCGGCGAACGTGGCACGCTCATGGGCGCTATTCAGGGAATTTTTGCAGCGCAGTATCAGGTTCTCCGCGATCGGGGCCACTCTCCCTCAGAAGCGTTTAACGAAACCGTAGAAGAACTGACCCAAAGCCTGATGCCGCTGGTAGCCGAAAATGGCATGGACTGGATGTATGCCAACTGCTCTACCACCGCACAGCGTGGCGCATTGGATTGGTGGAAAAAGTTTCGCGACGCTACTCTGCCGGTTTTCAACGAGCTGTACGATAGCGTAGCTACCGGTAAAGAAAGCCAGCGCAGCATCGATAGCAACAGCCAACCCGACTACCGCGAAAAGCTGGAAGCCAAATGTGGCAAGCCGGCAAAACAGTCCGCAGCTTGCGCCCCGAAAACCAGCCAAGCGCTGTAGAAGCATAATCATTGGTGCGCACAGCCTGATGGCTGTGCGCACCTTTAAATTTTGCCCTATCCCCTGTCCTTGGTTTTTTGCGTTGATCACTTTGCAGTGAGCCTGCCGCTTCTTTTCCATCGGCATTGTTACCAGTACCATCAGCCATGCATACCGGCCTTACCCATACAGCCCTCGATATTGTAGCAGCTGCCAAGCGATTGCAGGGCGTGGTGCGCCGCACACCACTGCAGCACAATCATACGCTCAGCAGGCGCTACCAGGCCAATGTTTTCCTGAAAAGAGAAGATCTGCAAATTGTACGCTCGTACAAGCTGCGTGGGGCATACAACATGATATGCCAGTTGCCCGAAGCACAGCGTCGACAGGGCGTTGTTTGCGCCAGCGCAGGCAACCATGCGCAGGGTTTTGCCTACAGTTGTAGCCAGCTCAACATCCGGGGCGTAGTATTTATGCCCGTGATTACACCGCGTCAGAAAGTAACCCAAACTAAAATGTTTGGTGGCGACCACATTGAAGTGGTGCTTACCGGCGACACTTTCGACGACTGCGCTGCGGCAGCCAAAGCCTACACGCAAGCCCATGGCATGAGCTTCATTCCACCGTTCGATGATTATCGCATCATTGAAGGACAAGGAACCGTGGCCATTGAAGTACTGCAAGACCTGCCCCACATTGATTATTTGTTTGTACCGGTGGGCGGCGGCGGCTTATCGGCAGGCATGGGGTATTTTTTCAAAACATTTAGCCCGCATACCCGCATTGTAGGGCTGGAGCCCGAGGGTGCACCAAGCATGAAATCGGCGCTGGCGGCCGGTCATCCGGTCACGCTAGATCAAATTGATCGCTTTGTGGATGGCGCAGCTGTAAAGCGGGTGGGCGATCTCACCTTTGATGTGTGCAGGCATGTGCTGGACGACATGCACCTGGTACCCGAAGGCAAAGTGTGTAGCAGCATTTTGAGTTTGTACAACCAGGATGCTATTGTAGCCGAACCCGCAGGCGCCTTGAGTATAGCGGCGCTAGACGACTTTGCAGCGGCTATAGCGGGCAAAACGGTGGTATGTGTAGTAAGCGGTAGCAACAACGACATAGACCGCATGCCTGAAATAAAAGAGCGGTCACTGCAGTACGAAGGACTGAAGCATTACTTTTTGATTCAGTTTGCACAGCGGCCCGGTGCCCTCAAAGAGTTTGTGAACAATGTACTGGGCCCCACCGACGACATTACGCGGTTTGAGTACATGCAAAAAACCAACAAGGAGCAAGGGCCAGCCCTGGTAGGCATCGAATTGCAACAGCGCCACGACTATGATCAGCTGATGCAAAAAATGCAGGCCTACCAAATCGATTTTGCTGAAATCAACAAAGACGACCGACTCTTCGGCTACCTCATCTGAGCATTTTTTGTTGATAAGATTTAGTCAATGAAAACAGGCTTTTTGTAGATTTTTTCCCTACTTTTAATGCATTGCTTGCCTGTGTTTCACAAAAAATAGTCAATCGTTAAACTATTTGAACAGGCAGAAGATGAAGAAACAGCCCACAGGCCTTTATAATCCAGCGTTTGAACACGACGCTTGCGGCATTGGATTTGTTGCGCATATCAAAGGCAAAAAATCGCACCAACACGTGGCCGATGCGCTGACCGTGCTGGAAAACATGGAGCACCGCGGTGCCTGTGGTTGCGAAGCCAATACCGGCGATGGTGCTGGTATTATGATTCAGATTCCGCATGAATTTTTGCACGCCGAAGCATTGAAAGCCGGGGTGCAGTTGCCTGCCGTGGGCAAATACGGTGTTGCCGTTGTATTCTTTCCGAAACATGTAACCCACCGCGAAGCCTGCCGCGATACATTTAACCGCACCGCAGAGCAACTCGGCCTCGATATCCTGTGGTACCGCCAGGTGCCTGTCAATCGCACCACCATTGGCGAAACGGCACTGTCGGTAGAGCCCGAAATGGAACAGGTGTTTATTGCCTGTCCCGATCACATTACCGATCAGCAAGCGTTCGACCGCAAGTTGTTTGTGTTTCGCAACTACGTATCGCACCTCATCAACAATACCGTGAAGCAAGATGCTGTCGGCTTTTACATTGCCTCGCTGAGTTCGCGGGTGCTGGTGTACAAAGGGCAGCTGACCAGCCACCAGGTACGGGAGTACTTCCCCGACCTTTCGCAAAAAACGCTGACCAGTGCTTTTGGCCTGGTACACAGCCGGTTTGCTACCAACACATTTCCCAGCTGGAAACTGGCACAGCCTTTCCGCTACATTGCCCACAATGGCGAAATCAATACCTTGCAGGGCAACCTGAACTGGCTGCGTAGTAGTGAAAAAGGCTTTACATCTCCCTTGTTCAGCAAGGAAGAAATGGAAATGCTGCTGCCCATTGTGACCAGTGGACAGAGCGATAGCGCCTGCCTCGACAACATGATTGAGTTGCTCACCTTTTCGGGGCGCAGTCTGCCGCACGTGATGATGATGCTGATACCAGAAGCATGGGATGAGCATCCGGACATGGACGCAGCGAAAAAATCGTTCTACGAGTATCATGCCTGCCTCATGGAACCCTGGGATGGCCCGGCTTCCATCTCTTTTACCGATGGTAAAATAATTGGTGCCACCCTCGATCGAAATGGGTTGCGCCCATCCCGCTACTGTGTTACCAAGGATGATCGGGTGATCATGTCATCGGAAACAGGTGCTTTGCCGGTAGACCCCGCAATAGTGGTAGAAAAAGGCCGCTTGCAACCTGGCAAAATGTTTGTGGTAGACATGGAGCAGGAACGCATCATCAGCGATGAGGAACTGAAGCAAGATATCTGCAGCCAAAAGCCGTATGCCGACTGGCTGAACAAATACAAAATCAGGCTGGAAGAATTGCCCGAACCACGGGTGATGTTTACCCACCTCGAACACGATCAGATTTTCAAGTACCAAAAAGTATTTGGCTACAGTACGGAAGATCTGGATGGCATCATTGCACCCATGGCTACCGATGGCAAAGAGCCCATTGGCAGCATGGGTACCGATACACCGCTGGCGGTACTAAGCGATCAGCCGCAGCACCTGGCCAACTATTTCAAACAGCTGTTTGCGCAGGTGACCAATCCGCCTATCGACCCCATCAGAGAGCGACTGGTGATGAGCCTGGCCACTTTTGTGGGCAATAATGGTAACCTGCTGAACGAGGATCCATTAAGCTGCCACACAGTAGCACTCAAGCACCCTATTCTCAGCAACCATGAGCTGGAAAAAATACGCAGCATCGACACCGGTATTTTTCAGGCCAAAACCCTGCAGTGCTACTTTATGGCCGATGGCAAGCCAGGCTCGCTGAAGCGTGGCCTGGACCGCCTTTGCCGCTACGCAGTAGATGCCGTAGAAGATGGCTTTGAAGTAATCATCTTGAGTGATAGGGCCATCGACAGCGACCATGCGCCGATTCCCTCGTTGCTGGCTACCAGCGCTGTGCATCACCATCTTATTCGCAAGGGCTATCGTGGTAAAGTAGGCATTGTGGTAGAAGCCGGCGACTGTTGGGAGGTACATCACTTTGCCGTACTACTGGGCTTTGGTGCCACTGCCATTAATCCTTATCTGGCACTCAGCACCATCCGCGACCTGAAACTGCAAGGAAAAATAGACAGCCACCTGAGCGCCGACGAGCTGAAATACAATTACGTGAAAGCCGTGAAGGAAGGCTTGCTGAAGGTGTTCAGTAAAATGGGCATCAGTACGCTGCAATCGTATCAAGGTGCACAAATCTTCGAAATCATCGGCATTAATAAACAGGTGGTAGACACCTGCTTCACTGGTGCTGTCAGTCGTATAGAAGGCATGGGGCTGGATGAAATTGCCAAAGAGGTGCTGGCCAAACACTACTTCGCCTTTAGCCGCAAAGAAGTACCCACCGATCGCCTGCCTGTCGGCGGTGTGTATCAGTGGAAGCGCAAAGGCGAATACCACCTGTTCAACCCGCAAACCATTCACCTGCTGCAGTACAGCACCCGGCTGAATGACTATGCTACTTTCAAAAAATACAGCAAGCTGGTAAACGACCAGACACAAAAAGCGGCCACACTGCGTGGTCTGCTGGCTTTCAAAAAATTACGGCCCTCCATCAGCATCGATGAAGTAGAGCCGGCTGAAAGCATTTTGAAGCGCTTTGCTACTGGTGCTATGAGCTTTGGCTCTATCAGTTGGGAAGCTCATACTACATTGGCCATTGCTATGAACCGTATAGGAGCCAAAAGCAATACCGGTGAGGGCGGCGAAGATGAAATGCGCTACCAACCGATGGAAAACGGCGATAGCATGCGCAGTGCCATCAAGCAGGTAGCCTCGGCCCGCTTTGGCGTAACCAGCCAATACCTGACCGAAGCCGATGAGCTGCAGATAAAAATGGCGCAGGGTGCCAAGCCTGGTGAAGGTGGCCAACTGCCCGGCCACAAGGTAGATGAGTGGATTGGTAAGGTGCGGCACAGCACACCGGGTGTGGGCCTCATTTCGCCACCGCCGCACCACGATATTTATAGCATTGAAGACCTGGCGCAGCTGATATACGATTTGAAAAATGCCAACCGCCGGGCCCGCATCAGTGTAAAGCTGGTGAGCAAGGCTGGCGTGGGCACCATTGCCGCCGGCGTAACCAAGGCCAAAAGCGATGTGGTACTGATAGCAGGCCACGATGGTGGTACCGGCGCCTCTCCCATCAGCAGCATACGGCATGCCGGCCTACCCTGGGAGCTGGGCCTGGCCGAAACCCACCAAACCCTGGTGAAGAACCGCCTGCGCAGCCGCGTGGTGGTGCAGGCCGATGGACAGATGAAAACCGGTCGCGACATTGCCATTGCGGCCCTGCTGGGCGCCGAGGAGTGGGGCGTAGCTACCGCAGCACTGGTAGTAGAAGGTTGCATTATGATGCGTAAGTGCCATGTGAACACCTGCCCCGTGGGTGTGGCCACGCAAGACCCTGAGCTGCGCAAGCGTTTTACCGGCAAGCCTGAGCACGTGGTCAATTTTTTCCACTTTCTGGTGCAGGAACTGCGAGAAATAATGGCTGAGCTGGGCTTTCGTACCGTGAACGATATGGTAGGCCAGGTAGACTACCTGCAAATGCGGGAAGGAGTAGAACATTGGAAGTACAAGCAACTTGACCTCAGCGATATACTGTACAAAGAACCAGCTATTGGCACCACGCTTTTCTGCAGCGAAAAGCAGGATCACGGCCTCGAATCGGTAATGGACCGCCAACTGCTGCAACTGGCAGAGCCGGCACTCACCAATGGCCAGGCGGTAAGTGCCAGCCTGCCCATTCGCAACATCGACCGTACAGTAGGCACCATGCTTTCTAATGAAATCACCCGCAAGTATGGTGCTGCTGGTTTGCCGGCCGGCACCCTTCACTTTCGGCTGGAAGGTACAGCCGGACAAAGCTTTGGCGCCTTTGCGACCCGCGGGCTAAAGTTGGAACTGGAAGGCGATGCCAACGACTATTTTGGTAAAGGCCTGAGTGGTGCCGAACTGATTGTGTATCCTGGCAAAACTGCTTCGTTTGTGGCGGAGGAAAATATCATCATTGGCAATGTGGCGTTGTATGGCGCTACCGATGGCAAGGCCTACATCCGCGGCAAAGCCGGCGAACGTTTTGCAGTGCGCAACTCAGGCGCCGTAGCGGTGGTGGAAGGCGTGGGCGATCACGGCTGCGAATACATGACCGGCGGCCGCATCATAGTGCTGGGCGAAACCGGACGCAACTTTGCTGCCGGCATGAGCGGCGGTATAGCCTATGTGTACGATCCTAACCAACTGCTAAAAAGCCGCTACAATGCTGAAATGGTAGACCTGGACCCATGTGAAGAAGCAGACGCTGACTTTTTGCGCAGCGAACTGCAACAGCACCTGCAGCATACTGGCAGCACCGTGGCCAAGTACCTGTTGGCCGATTTTGACCAGGCACTTCGCCAGTTTGTAAAAGTGTTTCCAAAAGATTACAAACGAGTACTGCTGGCCAAAGCCAACAGTACCGCCAGGCAGCCAGCCTGATACAGCGAACTGCCACCGCCTGCAACTGATGCGCATAACAAGAATCATTTGACCGCACCCCGAAACAGACAATAGCTATGGGCAAGCCCACCGGATTTTTGGAATTTACCCGCGAACTACCTGACAAGCGTTTGGCCAACGAAAGAATTGGTGACTACAAGGAATTCGTGAGTGCATTTACCCCCGAAAAGCTGAATCAGCAATCAGGACGATGCATGAACTGTGGTGTACCATTTTGCCACAGTGGCTGTCCGCTGGGTAATGTGATACCTGAGTTTAATGATGCCGTGTATCGGCAAAGCTGGCGGGAGGCGTATGAAATCCTGACCTCTACCAACAATTTTCCGGAGTTTACAGGCCGTATTTGCCCGGCCCCCTGCGAAAGTGCCTGCGTGTTGGGCATCAACCAGCCGCCCGTAGCCATCGAAGAAATTGAAAAGCACATCATAGAACTGGCTTTTGAGAAAGGCCTCGTGCAGGCATCGGCGCCGCTGACCCGTACAGGCAAAAAAGTAGCGGTGGTAGGTTCGGGACCTGCAGGCATGGCCGCTGCTGCGCAGCTGAACAAAGCCGGCCACCAGGTGGTGGTATTTGAACGTGATGATCAGCCAGGCGGCTTGCTGCGCTATGGCATCCCCGACTTTAAGTTGGAAAAATGGGTCATAGATCGCCGGGTGCAGCTGATGGAGGCCGAAGGGGTTCAGTTTAAATGCAATACCAACGTGGGCTCAGATGTGACCACCGGCGACTTGCTGCGGGAGTATCACGCAGTGGTACTGGCGGGCGGCTCTACCATTCCCCGCGATTTGCCAGTGCCGGGCCGGGCTGGCAAAGGCGTGTACTTTGCTATGCAGTTTTTGAAACAGCAGAACAAACGGGTGGCCGGCATGACCGATAGCGGTATTGTGCAGGAAAAAGGATACGAAGGCAGTGCTGCAGACCACGCCATTTCGGCTACAGGTAAGCATGTGATAGTAATAGGCGGCGGCGATACCGGCAGCGACTGTGTGGGCACCAGCAACCGCCATGGCGCCGCCAGTGTCACCCAGTTTGAACTACTGCCCCAACCACCCACCGACCGTACACAGGCCATGCCTTGGCCCACCTACCCCATGCTGATGAAAACCACCAGCAGCCATGAGGAAGGTTGCGAACGCCAATGGGCAGTATCGACCAAAGAAATACTGCGCAACGAAGCCGGCGAAGTAACGGCCATCAAGATTGTAGACCTGGCCTGGGAACTGACCACCGATGGACGCCCCGCCAAGTTTAACGAGGTACCGGGCAGCGAACGCCTGCTGCAGGCCGATCTGGTGCTGCTGGCCATGGGATTTGTGCACCCACAACATGCCGGCGTGCTGCACGATTTGGAGCTGGAGCTGGATGAACGTGGCAACGTGAAGGCTACCGAGCAGCATTTTCAAACCTCGCTTTCCAAAGTATTCGCCTGCGGCGACATGCGCCGGGGCCAGAGCCTGGTGGTATGGGCCATCAGCGAAGGCCGCGAATGTGCCCGCAAAGTAGATGAGTACCTGATGGGTCACTCGCTGCTGGAAAGTAAAGAGGCCAGCATTTTCCAAAGTTTCATTCAATAATTCAGCCATAATGAGCGAAAACTTCCGCTCATTTCACTCAAACACATTAATTGATAAAATATGTATTTTTTTTCTCCACACAGCTGGTTACTACTACCTGATTACTGAATTATTTAAGATATTAGACCACAGTTAATCCGTTCACATTAAAAACACCATCATGGCGAAAAAGACGATCAAACAAATTGCTCCGTTTTTGGTACTGGCCCTGGTATCAATCGGCGCATTGTTCATTCCGGCTGAGGCCACCTTCAACGACGAGGGTAAACTGTATTCAGGCGCCGACATTGCCTGGATATTGGTAGCTACTGCCCTTGTATTTCTTATGACCCCCGGCCTCGCCTTCTTTTACGGCGGCATGGTACACCGCAAAAACGTGATCAGCACCATGATCAAAAGCGTGGTGGCGGCGGGCATCGTCAGCATTTTGTGGGTAGTAGTCGGGTACAGCCTATCATTTGGCACCAGCATCGGCGGCTTTATTGGCAACCCGGGTACGCACCTGTTTTTCAAAGGCGTTGTATCGGGCGAGCCCTGGTCGCTGGCACCTACCATCCCCAAGCCTCTGTTTGCTTTGTTTCAGCTCATGTTCGCCATCATTACCCCTGGGTTGGTGGTAGGCGCTGTGGCCGAGCGTATTCGCTTTACAGCATACATCCTCTTCATTGCTTTGTTTGGTCTGCTGGTGTACGCACCCTTGGCACACTGGACCTGGCACCCGGAAGGTTTCCTGTTTAAAATGGGCGTGCTCGACTTCGCCGGCGGCACCGTGGTGCATATTTCGGCGGGCTGCGCCGCCCTGGCAGGTGCGCTGGTGCTGAAGCCCCGTAAGAGCAAACTGCTGCAAGAAGAGGTACCCCCGGCCAATATTCCTTACGTACTCATTGGTACCGGCCTGCTCTGGTTTGGCTGGTTCGGCTTCAATGCCGGCTCAGCGCTGGGTGCTAACAGCCTTGCGGTATCCGCCTTTGCTACTACCAATACAGCCGCTGCTGCTGCTGGTCTTAGCTGGATGTTTTTTGATGTTATTCGTGGCAAGAAGCCATCGGTACTGGGCTTTTGCATAGGTGCCGTAGTAGGCCTGGTTGCCATTACGCCCGGTGCAGGTTTTGTAGCGGTGCCGCAAAGCATCTTCATCGGTGTGGTGGCCGCTATCATTTCCAACCTGGCCGTGTACTGGAAAACAAAAAGCAGCCTTGACGATACGCTCGATGTGTTTCCCTGCCACGGTGTGGGTGGTATTGTAGGCATGCTGCTCACCGGCGTTTTTGCTACCAAAGCCGTAAACGCTGCCGGCGCCGATGGACTGGCCTACGGCAATGCCGAATTCTTCTTTACACAGCTCAAAGGCATGCTCATCGCTGTTGTGTTCAGCTTCACCGTCAGCTACCTCATCTTCAAATTCATTAACTACGTGCTGCCCCTGCGTGTAAGCAGCGAAGACGAAGAAAAAGGATTGGACGAAAGCCAGCACAACGAAAAATACATGCAAGGCACCCTGCTGATACACAGCAATGGCAAGGTGAAAGAATTAGAAGTAACAGCCTACGAAGGCCTGGGCGACGATTAAAAGCAAGAAGCGCCGGCGGCCCGCATTGAAAAACCCTCGGGTCCCGGCCGCTTTTTTGCAAGGCCTTTAGTCAACCTGAACTAACAGCATTTAACCCTTCATTCATTGAGCACACAAAACAAGCTGCAACCAACCAACACCTGCGTACCAAGCACCAATTAGCTGCCTGATTATAAACAGTGTGAAGCCTGCTATCAGCTGGCACTGATAGTGGGTTTCACTTAGCAGCCAGCTTTCCCCATCGATTGTTTTGCTTTTGAAAAAAGCGCCCCTGGCACGGGCAAAAAAGAAAAGGTACAGTGTGCTCAGGCTACTGGCATAGCCTGTACTGTACCCCTTCATTCACATTAAAAATGCATTGCAATGTTACAAAAATTTGTAGCGACGGCATCCGTATGCCTATTCTCCACAGTACTACTGGCTCAGGAAGATTCCACAAAAAAAGAAACCCCCTCCCCCCTCAAAATCACCGGCTTTGCCGATGTGTACTACCGCTACGACTTTGGCAAAACAGCCGGCAACAACAAAACCAGCTTCACCAATGCGCACAATTCCTTTGAGCTGGGTATGGCCAGCATCAAACTGGAAAAAAGCTTTGGCAAAGTGGGTGTAGTGGCCGATCTCGGCTTCGGCAAAAGGGCGAAAGAATTTGCTTACAACGACGATGGCATTACCCAGGCAGTGAAACAGCTGTACGTGACCTACGCCGCCAGCGATAAACTTACGTTTACCGCCGGCAGTTGGGCTACCCACGTAGGCTACGAGCTGGTAGATGCGCCATTGAACCGCAACTACAGCATGAGCTACATGTTTTCGTACGGGCCCTTTACGCACACCGGTATCAAAGCCGATTACAAGTTTGGCAGCAGCGGCATCATGCTGGGTATTTCTAACCCTACCGACTACCGCACCACCAGCGTATCGCCCAAGTACATTATAGGCCAGTTTAGCACCGCCACGGCCGATGGCAAACTGAAGCTGTTTGCCAACTATGTAGGCGGCCGCTCATCAGACACTACAAAAATGAACCAATACGACCTGGTGTTGACCTACGGCGTAAGCGACAAGTTTTCGCTGGGCTACAATGGCACTATAGCCCGCTATAAGCAAAAAGAAAACGGTAAGTACAGCGAGGCCAAAAACTGGTGGGGCTCGGCACTCTACTTCAACTTTGACCCGACTGAAAAACTGGGCTTTACCCTGCGCAGCGAGTACTTTGAAGACAACGACAAAATCAACGTATTTGGTGGTGTACCAGGCATCAAAGGCGGCAGCGTATTTGCCAACACCCTGTCGGCCAACGTACGCCTCGGCAGCCTTACACTCATACCCGAGTTCCGACTGGAAAGCGGCTCTACCAGCATCTTTACCAATGGCAAAGGCAATGGCAGTAAAACAGCCGCCGCCGCCCTGCTGGCAGCAGTTTACAGCTTCTGATCCTTCTACCCCCTCCCTTTAGCGCATATTTTGAACAAGAAGCAGCTCCATTACCGGAGTTGCTTCTTTGTTTTTAATCAACAGGCCATATCCTTCAACAAACTGCAACGGACTTAATATTTTTCTGAAAAATGTCTATTCAATAAGTGCGGCACCTATATTTGTGCTCCCGCATGCAAATCGCAGCATTCATATCACACATTTTTGAGGCCATTTGGCCTGCGGCCGTTCCTGCCGCTGGTACGCTGCGCCCGGTAGTGATTATTACTACCGGCACTACCATTACAACCCGTTAAGGGTTGTACTTCATCATACCATTTTGTGGGCTTCGGCTGCTGGCAAAGGCCCAACCTGTATCCAACTATATCCCTTCCAACCAACCATTTCCTTCTCGTTTGTATGCACGTTCTAAAATTTGGCGGTTCATCTGTAGCCAATAGCACCAATATGCGGCTGGTAGCCGACATCTTTCTTCAGCATTCGGCCTCACAAAAAATTGTAGTCGTATCAGCACTGGGCGGAATAACCGACCAACTGATAGCCGCCGGCCAACTGGCCGAAGATGGCAACGAACGCTACACCGAACTACTACAGGCCATAGAAAAGCGCCACCTGGATACTGTACGTGAGCTACTACCCGTAAGTAACCAAAGTGCCTGCCTGAGCACTGTAAAGCAATTGTGCAACGAACTGGAAGCGGTGTGCGATGGCGTGTATCGGCTGCAGGAGCTATCGGCCCGCAGCAAAGACAAAATCGTGAGCTATGGTGAGCTGCTGTCGTCAAAAATTTTATCTGGCTACCTGACTGCTACTCAAGTACAGCACCAATGGCTCGATAGCCGGCAACTGATAAAAACAGATAACCGCTTTGGCAACGCTGCCGTGGTGTTTGCCGTTACCAACGGACTCATTCAGCAAGCCGTGCAAAGCGCAGGCAGCCACCTGTTTATTGCCCCTGGCTTTATTGCTTCCAATGAGCAAGGCCAGACAACCACCCTGGGCCGCGGCGGTAGCGACTATACCGCCGCCATTTACGCCGCAGCCACGGGCGCCGAAGCATTGGAAATATGGACCGACGTAAGCGGCATGATGACAGCCGACCCACGCTGGGTACCCAATGCCCGCCCACTGCCGGCCCTTAGCTACCAGGAGGCAATGGAGCTATCGCACTTTGGCGCCAAGGTAATATACCCGCCCACCATACAGCCGGCCATGCTGCAGCGCATACCGGTGTGGATCAAAAACACGTTTGCCGCAGCCGACCATGGCACCGTGATACAACATGAGCCGGCCGATGATCACCAATTTATTCGTGGCATTTCCAGCATTGGCAATATCACCCTGCTTAGCCTGGAAGGCAGCGGCATGATCGGCATACCGGGCTTTTCAAAGCGACTGTTTGAAGCACTGGCCAATGAAAAAGTCAACGTCATTCTGATTACACAAGGCTCGTCAGAACACAGCATTTGCGTGGGCATCCACAGTGCTGATGCTACCCGGGCCGAAGCCGCCGTAAACGCAGCATTTGAAGTAGAAATAGCCGGCAAAAAACTGGAGCCCCTGCGGGTAGAGCCAGACCTTTCGATAGTGGCCCTGGTGGGCGACCACATGAAAAGCCACCCCGGCATCAGCGGACAAATGTTTGCTGCCCTGGGTCGCAACGGCATCAATGTACGGGCCATTGCACAGGGCTCTTCAGAAAAAAATATTTCAGCCGTGATAGCCGGAGCCGATGTAAAAAAAGCTGTGAACGTACTGCATGAAGCATTTTTTGAAGAAGTAAAAAAACAGCTGAACCTGTTTGTAACCGGTGTAGGCAATGTAGGCAGCCGATTGCTGGCACAATTGCAGCAGCAGCAAGCTTTTTTGAGCGAACACCTGCGCATGCAGGTACGCGTAGTGGGCATTTCCAACAGCAAAAAAATGCTGCTGGCCGAAGACGGTATTGACCTGAATAACTGGCAAGCACAGTTGGCGGCCGAAGGTATATCGCAAACGCCCGACCAACTGGCCGCCGCCATCATTGCCAAGAACCTGCGCAACAGCGTATTTGTAGACGTAACTGCCAGCGATGTAGTGGCCGGCTTGTATGAGCAACTGCTGCGCAAAAGCATTGCAGTAGTTGCCTGCAACAAAGTGGCTGCTTCCTCCGACTACGAACAGTACCGCAAGCTGAAACAACTGGCCCGCGAATTCAACACCAGCTTTTTGTTTGAAACCAATGTGGGCGCCGGCCTGCCCGTAATAGGCACGCTGAACGACCTGGTGCGCAGCGGCGATCAGGTACACCGCATAGAAGCCGTGCTGAGTGGTACGCTCAATTTTGTGTTCAACAACTACGATGGCAGCCGGCCTTTTTCGGAAGTGGTGCGGCAGGCACAAGCCGAAGGCTATACAGAACCCGACCCACGCCTGGACCTCGGCGGCACTGATGTGGCCCGCAAAATTTTGATACTGGCCCGTGAAGCCGGCTATGCACTGCAGATGAACGACATTGTGAACAATGCCTTTTTACCCGAAGAATGTATGCAGGGCTCGGTAGAAGATTTTTATGCCGCCATGCTGCGGCACGAAGCGCATTTTGCCCAGCTGCTACAGCAAGCAAAGGCCGCTGGCTGCAAACTGAAATTTGTAGCCAGCTTTCAGCACGGAAAAGCCGTCGTGGGCCTGCAGCACATCCGGCCCGAACACGATTTTTACCACCTGTATGGCAAGGACAATATTGTACTGTTCTATACCCAGCGCTACCCCGAGCAGCCGCTGGTGGTAAAAGGTGCCGGTGCCGGTGCCGATGTCACCGCATCGGGCGTGTTTGCCGATATTATGCGGGTAGTAAGCCATGCCTGATAACACCCAACCCACTTGCATGAAGCAATCAATAAAAGTATGGGCACCAGGTACCGTCGCCAATATGGTGTGCGGCTTCGATGTGCTGGGCTTTGCCCTGGCCGACCCTGCCGATGAAATAGACATGGAGCTGCTGCCCGAGCGGCGCATAGAAATAGCGCCCGACCCGGTATACCAGCTGCCCACCGATCCTGAAAAAAATGTAGCGGGCGCTGCCTTACAGGCCATGCTGGATGCCATGCCCGATGAGCAGGTCGGCTTTCGGCTGCGCATTACCAAGCACATCAAACCCGGCAGTGGTATTGGCTCTTCGGCAGCCAGCAGCGCCGGCGCTGTAGTAGCTGCCAACCACTTGCTGCAGCAGCGCTTCAGCCCCGACGAGCTGGTACAATTTGCCATGTTTGGCGAAAAGGTAGCCAGCGGCGTAAAGCATGCCGACAACATTGCGCCCTGCATTTACGGCGGCATTACACTCATCCGCTCCATCTTTCCGCTGGATGTGGTACCCCTGCC
>JALOMC010000276.1 GCA_025455665.1 Chitinophagaceae bacterium
AGCCAGGCACGCTCGGCACGGTAGCTGCCTACCAGGCCCAGGCCACCACCTATGCCTATGAAGGCAAAGTAGAGGGCGGGATTCTCGTCTTCGTGCAGCAGGTGGCTGCATACGATGTACGCCAGTGCCAGGCCAATGCCGGCGCCAATGAGCAGCAGCCCCCACTTCAGATTTTGGTACGGTGCCGGGCGCTGGGTATGTATTTTGGGGTTCATACCCTTGTCTATCATGGCCATGTTTTGGCGGGTGCGCAGGTAGGTAATGCCGAAGACCATGGCAAAGCCACCGGCGAAAATGGTGATCGGGATGAGTACTTCAGGACCAGACATGTGTTTTAGATTTTTTTGGTGATGATGAATGTGTGTGGCGGGTGTGTTTGCGAAATAGGACTACAGCCGATAAAGCCTGGTTACAGGCAGCCGCAGGATTTTTTCAGATTTTTTTGAAGTATTGATTTTCAATGCGTTTGGAAGCTACCGAGTGCATGGGCGGGGTGGCGGCGGCCTGCTACGGCCACCTGCCGGGGCGCCATGTGGCCAAAACGCTTATTTTGCGCCGACAAGCACCTTTTGTATGTCGAAAAAAGAAACCAAGAACGCAACCCAGTCCGTGGTAGACCATACGCCCCTGTTTGGCAAAACCAATTTTTTGCTGATGCTGGCGGGCGCCGTGGTAATAGCAGCCGGCATGCTGCTGATGGCCGGTGGCAAAAGCCCCGATCCCAACAGTTTTGACTACAAGCAGGTGTACAGCACTACCCGTGTCACCGTGGCCCCCATTCTTATCTTGCTGGGCTTCGTCATCGAGGTGTACGCCATCTTTAAAAAATAAGCGGCTGCCGCGCCGTGCAATGTATTGACCTGCCAGCCCGCTGTGGCTGGCGTTTTTTTAACCGCTAGTCGTTACTTTTCTCACATGGATTTGTTTCAGGCCATTGTAGTAGCCATTGTAGAAGGGCTTACCGAGTATCTGCCCATCAGCAGCACGGGCCATATGATTATAGCCGAGCGGCTGATGAACGTGCCCAATAGCAATTTCACCAAAATCTTTACCGTGGCCATTCAGCTGGGCGCCATCCTGAGCGTGCTGGTGCTGTATTGGAAAAAGTTTTTGAACCTGCAGGCCTGGCAGTTTTATGCCAAGCTGCTGGTAGCTGTTATTCCTGCGCTGGTGCTGGGCAAGCTCTTCAGCGACCAGATAGATGCCCTGCTGGAAAAACCGACGCCCGTGGCCATCGCCATGCTGCTGGGCGGTGTGGTATTGCTGTGGATAGACAAGGCCTTCAGCACGCCCCGCATTAAAGAGGAATCACAAATTGGATTTGGCAGTGCCTTCGCCATTGGCCTGTGGCAGTGCCTGGCCATGATACCGGGCGTGAGCCGCAGTGCAGCCAGCATTATTGGCGGTATGCAGCAAAAGCTCACCCGCAGCCTGGCTGCCGAATTTTCATTCTTTTTGGCCGTGCCTACCATGGCCGCCGCTACCGGCTACTCGCTGTTCTTGAAAGACTGGACCGAAGCCGGCCAAACCCAAAAAGGCTACGAAGTAATTATGAGCAGCAGCCAGCACCTGCAGGCCTTTGCCGTGGGCAATGTGGTAGCCTTTGTGGTGGCCCTGCTGGCCATCAAGTTTTTTATTGGCTTTTTGCAAAAGCACGGTTTCAAGCTGTTTGGCTGGTACCGCATTATTGGTGGCATTGTGCTGCTTATTTTGATCTACAGCGGCTATCTGCACTAGGCCTGCACTACTGCCGGGGTCAATTGGCCTACCTTCGCCGGCCAATAGCCGCATGGAATACCGCCTGAAGAAATCGCTGGGTCAGCACTTTTTGCACGACGACCAGATGTGCCGCAAAATAGTAGCGGCGCTGGAGCCGCACAGTTTTGAGCGACTGGTAGAAGTGGGCCCCGGCGGTGGTGCCCTTACCCGCTACCTGCTGCAGCTGCCTGGTATCGATTTTAAGGCCATTGAAATAGATGATGAAAAAGTAGCGTGGCTGCTGCGCACCTATCCGGCGCTGCAGGGCCGCATAGTGCACGAAAGTGTGCTGGATACCGCCGCCCCTTTCGATGCGCCTTTTGCGCTGATTGGCAATTTTCCGTACAACATTTCTACCGAAATCGTTTTTAGGGTAATAGAATGGAAAGCGCTGATACAGGTGGTGGTGGGCATGTTTCAGAAAGAAGTAGCACAGCGCCTGGCAGCCCCGCCCGGCAGCAAGGTATACGGCGTTACCAGTGTGCTTACGCAAGCATTTTTTGAGGTAAAATACCTGTTTGATGTACCGCCCGGCTGCTTTACACCCCCGCCCAAGGTCATGAGCGGCGTCATCAGCCTTACCCCGCTGGCGCAGCCACCGGCCATGCGTAGCGAAGCGCATTTTAAACGGCTGGTAAAAGCCGCCTTCAACCAACGGCGCAAGCAGCTGCGCAATGCCGTACGCCCCCTGTTTAGTGCCGAAGAACTACAAGATGAACTGTTCAACCAAAGAGCGGAGCAACTGAGCGTGGCCGATTTTGCGGCGCTTACCTACCGCATGCTTTAGCGAATGTTTTTTTATGAGCAAACCCACTGTACTCATTACGGCCCGTTGCCACCCCTGGCTTATTGATAAGCTGGACGAGCAATTTACCGTAGACTACCGGCCCTCTATTTCGTACGAAGAACTGCTGGAAAGCATTGGCACTGCTACCGGCCTGATAGTAACCACCCGCCTGCGTATAGACGCCGCCGTGATAGACAAGGCCAGCCAACTACAATGGATAGGCCGGCTGGGCAGCGGGCTGGAGCTGATAGACGTGGCCTATGCCGAAAGCAAAGGCATCCGCGTGGCCAGCAGCCCCGAGGGCAACCGCAATGCCGTGGCTGAGCATGCACTGGGCATGCTGCTGGGGCTGATGAACCACCTATACCGCAGCTATACCGAAGTGCAACAGGGCCTGTGGCGACGTGACGAAAACCGGGGTACCGAGCTGGCAGGCAAAACCGTGGGCATCATTGGCTATGGCCATACCGGCAGCCAGTTTGCCAAACTGCTGCAGCCCTTTGGTGTCACTGTACTGGCTTACGACCCCTACAAGTTTGGCTTTGCCAGCGGCTACATTCGCGAAGCCAGCCTGGAGCAAATACAGCGCTATGCCGACGTGATCAGTTTTCATGTACCACTGACGGCCGAAACACGGCACATGGCCAACCATGCATTTTTCGAGGCCTTGGAGCAGCAGCCTTTTTTGCTGAATACCTCGCGGGGAAAAGTGATACACCTGCAGCATTTGCGACAGGCTCTTGAAGCAGGCCAGGTACGCGGCGCGGCCCTCGATGTGCTGGAAAATGAAAAGCTGGCTACCTACACCGATGCAGAGCATGCGCTGCTGCAGTGGTTCGGAAGCCAGCCTAACGTCCTCATCACCCCCCATATAGCCGGCTATAGCCACGAAGCCTTTGAAGGCATGGCTAAAGTGCTATACCAAAAACTTTTTCATTTGTAATACTTTGGCCAGCTGCGAGGGCTGAAACGGTGTTTTGCCCCGCAGTGCCTGGTCCACTGCTTTTATAAACTCTTCAGCGGTGCTGGCTCCCTTGTCCTGACTGTACCATCCGTGCAGCTGCTCGGCCAGCTGCTCCTTGGGCGTATCGGCCGCCTTCAGCTGATCTACCAGCGCCTGGGCCGCACTGGGGCGTGGGCCCCATGAACCTATCACTTCCAGCGTTTGCCTTTTCAGAATAATGGTTTTGGGAATAGACCGGCTTTTGCCATTGGTCAGAAAATGATCCATGAGAGCGGGCTGCTCATCGCGAAGCACCAGCACATGGCCCCACACGGGGTTGGCCGCTATTACTTTGTCCAGCACAGGTACTATTTGTGCCGCATCGCCACACCAGCCTTCGGTAATGGTAATGAACAGCAACTCGGTACGCACCTGGTGCACCTGGTGCCACTGCCGGGTCGA
>JALOMC010000277.1 GCA_025455665.1 Chitinophagaceae bacterium
GACCTGTGCCTGAGCTGCAAGGGCTGCAAGGGCGAGTGCCCCAGCAATGTGGACGTGGCCAAGCTGAAAGCAGAATTCCTGCAGCACTACTACGATGCCAATGGCGTACCGCTGCGCAGCCGGCTCATTGCTAATTTTACAAAGAGTGCCCAATTAGGCGCCCTTTTCCCGGTCGCTTACAATTTTGTGATGACAGCCCCCGGCATCAGCACATTGGTAAAAAAGCTAAGCGGCTTTGCGCCACAGCGCAGCATGCCCACTTTGCAGAAGCAAACGTTGAGGGGGTGGTATAAAAGTCGGAAAGTCAGAAAGTCAGAAAGTCGGGGGTCGGGAGTCGGGAGTCAGGAGAACCGTGCAGCCCGGAGCATGTCGAAGGGCGGAAAGTCGGAAAGTCGGGAGTCGGGAGTCAGGAGTCAGGAGAAGGCAGCGGCCTTGCCAACTGCCAACCGCCAACTGCCAACTGTATACTTGTTCTGCGACGAATTCACCAACTACAACGATACGCACATTGGTATCAAAGCCATTGAGCTGTTGGAAAAGCTGGGTTACGAAGTCATCATTCCCCAACACCTGGAAAGCGGCCGTACCTGGCTGAGCAAGGGCCTGCTGCGAAAAGCCAAAGTGATTGCCAATACCAATATTGACATGCTGTCGCCGTTGATTAGCGAAGACACGCCGCTCATTGGCATCGAGCCATCGGCCATCCTCGCCTTCCGCGATGAATACCCCGACCTGGCGACTGATGAAAATCTGGAAGCATCAAGGCGCCTGGCCTCCAACGCTTTCATGATTGATGAATTTTTGGCGAGGGAAATAGACAAAGGCCGCATCAAAGCGGAGCAGTTTACCACGGCGCAAAAACAAATCAAACTGCATGGCCACTGCCAGCAAAAAGCGGTGGCATCCGTAGCGCCCACGGTGAAAATATTGTCGTTGCCGGCCAATTATTCGGTGCAAACCATCCCCAGCGGCTGCTGCGGCATGGCGGGTAGTTTTGGCTACGAAAAGGAACACTACGAACTGAGCATGAAAATTGGCGAACTGGTGCTGTTTCCGGCGGTACGCTCGGCGGCTGAAGACGTCATCATTGCCGCCCCTGGCACCAGCTGCCGCCACCAGGTAAAGGATGGCACTGGTCGCAAAGCCTTGCACCCGGTAGAAGTATTGTGGGAGGCCCTGGCTTAGCGCAGTGGCACGGCCGATTGTATGCGGTCCCACACCAGCTTGGTGCCAAAGCCCAGCGTATTGTCAGTCATTTTTATCCAATCCAGCCGAATGCTGTGCACCTTGCCCTCCATGGCCAGCGCAAAAGGATAACGCAGGTGGTAGGCTTTGGCGGCGGCTTTGTTGTCGGCTTCGGCACCCAACAGCAGCACCCCTCTGAATTGAATGCCTTGCACCTTCAGCTTGTTTAGTTTGTCGGGCAAAATGGTGCCGGCCAGGTAGGGCTGCGCATACAACCAGGGCATGTGCAGGCTATCGTCCGATGTTTTGAAGTACAGCATTTCTTGCGCTTCGCAGTAGGCATAATAGCAGCTAAAACAGTGCAAAGCGCCTTCGGCATTGGAGCAGCAAACAGAAGCCACGGTTTGCCTGGCAATGAAATGGGCAATGTGTTGAAGTACGCTTTCCATATTGGCCAGTGATCGGCTGGCAAAGCTACCAGCTGGCCACGGCGCCATTTATGCCTTTTGTCAGGTTCTGTACGGAAGTTCCTGCAGCCAAAAGCATCGGGCCGACCATCCAGCAACAAACAATCAAGGCTTTGCCGACCCGGGCTGTACCAAACAACTGACTCAAACGCCGAGTGCAATGCCTGAAAAACAAAGCCACCCGCAGAGGGGTGGCTTGCTGCTATCGTAGCCCGGACAAGAATCGAACTTGTATCTAGAGTTTAGGAAACTCCTATTCTATCCATTGAACTACCGGGCCCGGTGCTCGGCGGCGAAAATAATCCATTTGCGCCTACCAGTGCCGCCAGCCCCGCCTTACATTTAGCATTCATTCCTTCGCAGCATGAAAATCATTCTATTGGCCGCTCTCTGCATCGGCCTCAGCACCTTTGCCCATTCGCAGGCCAGCCCCCGGTTCAACCACGTGGCCTTCACCGTAAAAGACCTGGCCCGCAGTGCCCGCTTTTACCAGCAGGTACTGGGGCTCGATACCATCCCCGAACCGTTTAAAGTAGGCCGCCACCGCTGGTTCAGGCTCAGCGAGCAGGGCGCCCTTCACCTCATCCAGGGCACCCGGCTACCCGTCAGCATCAAAGAAAGCCACCTCTGCCTCTCCATGCCCGATTTAGACGCTACCATGCAGCTGCTGCGCCAGGCAGGCATCCCTTTCGAAAGCTGGACCGGCGAAAAAAACCAGTTTACCCGCCGTACCGATGGGGTGCGGCAGATTTACCTGCAAGACCCCGACGGCTACTGGCTCGAATTGAACGACGAACGTTGATGAGCACCCAGCGCCTTCAGCCGCTATCTTTGCCGCCCTTCTACCAGCGGAGTGCGCCGCCATGGCCACCCCGTCCCTCAAATATTTTGTACTTATGAAGATTTACAGTTGGCTGCTGCGGTATCGGTTTTGGCTGGGCCTGGTGGGCCTGGCCCTGGCCATCGGGGTCAATATTTATGCCGGCTTCTGGCAGTCGTTTATTTTATACCTGCTGGCGGTGGTGGCCATTGCCAGCCACTTTTTCATCGGGCCCATGCGCCTTATACAGGAGTACATTGAGGCTGGCGATATGGAAGGCGCCGAAAAAGTGCTGCGCATGATCTGGTTTCCCAACCTGCTGTACAAGCCCATCCGCAGCGCCTACTATACCCTCAAGGGCCAAATGGCCATGATGCGGCAAGACTTTGCCGGCGCCGAGCAGCACATGAAAAAAAGCGAGCAGCTGGGCATGCCCATGGCCGAAGCCGAAGGCGCCAATAAGCTGCAGCTGGGCATGCTGGCCATGCAGCGCGGCGATTTTAAGCAGGGCGAAAACTATATCCGGGCCGCCATCAGGGCCGGTATCCCCGATGCCGATGGCGCCGCCATGGCCTACCTCCAGATGTGCCAGATCTACATGCAAAAAGGCGATATCCGCAGCCTGCGGGCCGCCAAAGAAATGTTTCGCAAGGCCAAAGCCCAAAAGGCTACCAACAAAGAAGTGCTGGAGCAAATCAAAAAGCTCAACAGCTATATCAGCCGCATCCCGGGCTAGCGGAGTGTTCTTTTTAAGCAAGCCGGCGGCCGCCCTCAGACAACGCAAGGGGCGGCCGCTTTTTTTATTTGGGCATATCGGCCACTGTGCAGGGCCCGGCGGCTGTTCCCGCCTTCGCCCGCTGCACGGCAGGCCCCCGCAGGCCGCTGGGGCGGCCCCCACGGCTCAGTCGGGCATGCCATGGCCCACGGTACATGCCCCGGCCAGCCTTAACACAGCGCTATAAGGGCCAATGCCCCAAAACAGCGTACTTCGCAGGGCGTATTTTTTCTAGCGTACTTATCACATGACACAGTTCAGCCCCGGCAGGTTTCAGGTACTGCCGGTTATCATAAAGAATCTCATCATCATCAACGCCATCGTGTTTTTGGCGCAGCTCACTTTCGATGGTATGGTGCCCCAAAGCGATTTGGCCGTACGCATGGGCACCGTAGCCGACACCTTTGCCCTGCACCAGTTTTACAGCCCCCTGTTCCGGCCCTGGCAGCTGTTCACCCACATGTTCATGCACGGCAGCTTCATGCACCTGTTTTTCAACATGTTTGGCCTCTGGCTGTTCGGCAGCGTGCTGGAAGATGTATGGACCCCCCGGCGCTTCCTTATCTTTTACCTGGCCTGCGGTTTTGGTGCTGCCTTGTTTCACCTGGGCACCCTCTGGTGGGAAAATCACCAGCTGATGGCCGATCTCGAAGCCTTCGTGCAGCACCCCACCCTGCAAGCTTACCAGCTACAGCAAGTACAACTTTGGAGGCCTCGACTATGGAAACCAGGATGCGTACCGCATACTCAACGTGTGGCAAAACGACCCCACCAATCTGCAGTATGCCGAGCAGGCCGTACTCAAACTGCAAGAGCATGCCGCTGGCTCTATTAATACCCCCACAGTAGGGGCCAGCGGTGCCGTGTTTGGCTGCCTGGCCGCTTTTGGCTACCTGTTTCCCAACCACTATGTGTACCTCTATTTTTTGGTACCCATGCGGGTCAAGTGGTTTGTTATCATGTACCTCGGTGTTGAGCTATTTATGGCATTTCGC
>JALOMC010000278.1 GCA_025455665.1 Chitinophagaceae bacterium
GTTGATGGCCAGCAGCTCTTTTTGCCGCCGCTCGGTGGCCTCGGCCACTTTCAGTTGCACCTCCAGTTTGCGCAGCTGTGCCTGCAGGTCGCCGTCAAACAGCTTTACCAGCAGCGTGCCTTTTTGCACAAAGCTTCCCTCTCTGAAATTGATAGCCACCACCCGGCCGCTGGCTTCGGGGTGTAGCTCCGTATTTTCATTGGGTAGTACAGTGCCCGGTGCATTTACACGGCGGTCAATCAGCTCTTCGCCGGCTACAATAGCGTCGAAGCCCGGTACAGGGCCTTGTTTTTTGGCGCCGCCAGCTTCTTTTGGGGCCTCGCCTTTGCAGGCGGCCAATAGCCAAAGGCTGGCCAGGCACCATGTTCTCAGTTGGTTCAAGTTGGTCTGTTTTGTGCTCAAATATGACGATACAATGTTGTTATTCTTTCCGCTACAGCCGGCAGTTTGGGCAAAAAAACCTTGAATGCGGTAGGGGAGGGCATCAGGCTTTCACCTTGAGGCCTTCTTTTATCAGGCGTGCCTTTCGTGTCAGGTCTATGCGGTCGGTGCCCAGTACGGTCACATGGCCCATTTTACGGCCCGGTTTGGTTTGTGCCTTGCCGTAAATGTGCACATAGGCACCGGGCATTTTCAGTATCTCTTCCAGGCCTTCGTAGCGGGCAGGTCCGCTGTAGCCAGGTTCGCCTATCAGGTTTACCAGGGCCGAACCCGACAGTGCGTCGGGGTTGCCCAAGGGGTAATTTAGCAGCACCCGCAGCAGCATATCGTACTGCGAGCTGTAGTGTGCCTCAATGCTGTGATGGCCGCTGTTGTGCACCCGCGGAGCAGTTTCATTTACCCACACTTCCCCCTGCTTATCTACCAATAGCTCTACTGCAAACAGGCCTGCGCTGCCAAACGCCTTTACCAGCCGCATCACAATGGCTTCTGCTTTCCACAGCACAGTTTTGTCTATTTGTGCAGGGCACAGTTGATAGTCCAGCAGGTTGAGAACCGGATCGAAAACCATTTCAACCGGTGGGTATAGTACCACTTTACCTGCCTGGTCTACGGCGGCTAACACAGCTATTTCGGTGGCAATGTCTACTTTCTGTTCCAGCACAGAGGGCGCATCAAATCCCTTCGGAAAATCATCAGCAGAATGAAGCATTTGCACTCCTTTTCCGTCGTAGCCGCCTTCGCCCACTTTGTGCACAGCCGGCAGTTTGTCGGTATGCTGGTGCAGGTCTTGCAGGGTCTCGGTTACCACAAAGGAGGGGGTAGGAATGGCATGCTGCGCATAAAAGGCTTTTTGCGTGACCTTGTTTTTAATAGTACGCAGCACAGCCGGCGATGGAATCACTGTTTTTCCTTCAGCTACCAGGGTTTCCAGTGCATCTACATTGATGGCCTCTATCTCGATGGTCAATATATCTACCTGCCGGCCAAAAGCCAGCACATCGTCGTAGTTTCTGAAATCGCCCAGCGTGAAATGCTGACACAATTTGGCGGCCGGACAGTCGGGGTCGTTTTCCAATACAAAGGTTACCACCGGGTAATTGGCAGCCGCCTGTAGCAGCATCCGGCCCAGTTGGCCACCTCCTAAAATGCCGAGTTTCTTCATGCGTTTGCTGGTTGGCTGTTGGTGCCGCCTGGCCAGGCAGCAGGCAGCTTTGGTTGGTTTAACAATTAGTTGGTGCCAAAGGTCGCATCCGCCGGCCAAAGCCAGCCCGTACATTTGTGCCACATGCCACCCGTGGGGTGTGCGAAAGTAGCAAGCTCATGCGTTGTAATCGATTTCTGTTTTCGGCCTTGTTGGCCACCACCTTTTATCTGGGAGCCTTTGGCCAGCAGGCTGGCGGCAAGCTGGTGCTGGTAGGCCGCACCGGCCCTTTTGCCGACTCGCTGTATGCGGCCCTGATCGATGGTGAAAAAGGCACGTATGTGGCCAATCCCACCATTATCCGAAACGGGCAGTTTGTACTATCAGCCCGGCTAAATGAGCCCGGCATGCTGGTACTGATGGTGGGCAATCCGAAGACACCGCAGTCGCTCAAATACCACAATCTCTTTCTCGAAAATGATTCTGCTACCGTCTCCATTCCTTCGGCCGATGCCGAACCAGTGGCTGAAAAAGGCGCCGCTCCCATTGCCTTTCAGGCCTTGGTAGCCAGGTTTGGCCCTTTTTTCGATACGCTGACCACCCTCACCCGCATGCGGGAAAGTGCCGGCACCTATGGCTACAGCGCCGATAGCATAGCCAAGGCCCGTGAAGCTATCACCCGGCAGATTGGCAACCGGATGCCCGGTTTTTTAAGCGAATTTGGCCAATCGGCGGTGGCACCTTTCTTGCTCAACCTGGTTTGGCCGCTCAACTATCCGCTGGCCGATGTAGAGGCATGGTACAAGCAGGTGCCAGCCAGTGCCCGCAACAATAATTATGCTGCCAATCTGGAGGAGCTCATCAATACCGAGCGGATGCTGGGTTTTGGCCAGTTGGCACCGGCCTTTGTACAAAATGATACGGAAGGCAAGCCCATATCGCTGGAGGCTTTCAAAGGCAAATACGTCCTCATTGATTTTTGGGCTAGCTGGTGCGGCCCCTGCCGCCAGGAAAACCCCAACGTGGTGAGGGCTCACAACAAATACAAGGCTAAAAACTTTACCATACTCGGCGTGAGTCTCGACCGCGACCGCGGTAGTTGGGTAAAAGCTATTTCTGCCGATAATCTGCAATGGACCCATGTCAGTGACCTTGGCTTCTGGAACAATGCCGTTGCCAAACTTTACAAGGTGCAAAGCATTCCGCAAAACTACCTGCTAGACCCACAGGGCCGCATCATTGGCAAAAACCTGCGCGGTGCTGAGCTGGATGCTTTTTTGGAGCGAACACTGGGGAATAATTGAGGAAAGGCGAACAAAGTCGGCCATTATCTTTGCCCTTTAATGAGCCTTTCTACAAAACATTTACTGGGTATAAAGGACTTGCTGCGAGAAGACATTGAAGTCATTCTCCAAACAGCCACCCAGTTTAAAGACGTGCTGCAGCGTCCGGTTAAGAAAGTTCCTTCGCTTCGCGACGTCACCATCGTCAACCTGTTTTTCGAAAATTCTACCCGCACCCGTATTTCATTCGAGCTGGCGGAGAAAAGGCTCAGCGCCGATACAATCAATTTCACAGCCAGCGGCTCTTCGGTGTCAAAAGGTGAAACCCTGCTAGACACCGTGAACAACATTTTGAGCATGAAGGTGGATATGGTGGTGATGCGCCATAGCGCCAGCGGTGCCCCGCATTTTTTGGCCAGGCATATTCCGGCGGCCATTGTCAACGCAGGCGATGGCATCAACGAACACCCGACGCAGGGCCTGCTCGATGCGTTTTCCATTCAGCAGGCTACAGGTGGGCTGCAGGGGCGGCGGGTAGCCATCATAGGCGATATCATGCATAGCCGCGTAGCTCTCAGCAACATTTATCTGCTACGCAAAATGGGCGCAGAAATAACCGTGAGTGGTCCACCCACACTCATTCCTAAATATATAGAAGAAGCCCTGGGGGTAAAGGTGGAATACAACCTGAAAAAGGCGCTGGCCTGGTGCGATGTGGCCAATGTGCTGCGCATACAGCTGGAGCGCCAAAACCAGGTACTGTTCAGTTCGCTGCGAGAGTACAACCTGAGTTACGGTGTCAAGCGGTCGGTACTGGATGAGCTGAAAAAGGAAATTGTGATTATGCATCCAGGGCCCATTAACCGCGGGGTAGAGCTGGATAGCGACGTGGCCGATAGCGGCCATAGCATCATTTTGAACCAGGTGGAGAATGGGGTGGCCGTGCGCATGGCAGTGCTGTACCTGCTGGCCGGCCGTACACAGTAGCAGGGCACAGCGGCACCAAAGCTGTGCGTACTGTGCAGGAAAGTAGTTTCTTTA
>JALOMC010000279.1 GCA_025455665.1 Chitinophagaceae bacterium
AGCCGGGCCGAAGATGTAAAAGACCGGCAATTTGATGTGGCGGTGAGCAGGGCCGTAGCCCCGCTGAAAGAATTGCTGAACTGGAGCAAACACCTGCTACGCAAACCCGGTGAAGTACGCAAACAATTTGGTGCCGGCGCTACGGATGATATGAATATTCCTGCCGGGCTCATTTGCCTCAAAGGTGGCGACCTGGCGCAGGAAATACACGATAGCGGCCGCAAACCTTTTATGTGGCGGGTAGACGAACTATTCGATGATCCGTTTTTTCAGGAAAAATTTATTCTGCAGGTGAAGTAGTCATCGCCGGCTAAAATGGAGCTGCGACGAGCACCGTCCACTTTGCTGTTTTTGCAAAAAACACACCTTGATTCGGTACCTCATTCAAATTCGGATTCAGATTTGAATGGAGTACCACCAATTCCTCTTTGCGCTGCTTGCGATTTTGCTGTCAGCTCTTGCTTCGATATGAAGCACTGCAAACCTGGTCTGGCTCCGAATCCAGATCTGCATCCGAATGATCTCTTGTGTTATTGCTTTTGCAACACCCAACCACTCAGGGCTGGCAGGGCAGCTGCGTCTGCTTTGATGGTAGCCCCCGTCAGCAAGTCGGTATATTGGCCGGCCGGCAGCGATATACTGGTGGCGTTGTTGCTGGCATTGAGTACTACCCACAGTTGCTGGCTACCCAAATAGCGCCTATACATTAACAGCTGACCTTCGGCATATTCAAAAGCTATCTCGCCACGTCGCAGCACCTCGTGTTGCTTCCGAAGCGCTGCCAGCTTTTTGTACCACTGATGCTGTGCAGCATTGAAACCCACCGAATCGTACAATTTTGGTACCGGCTGGTAGTTGGTGCGTGTTTCAGGCGAAAAGCGATACGCCGGCCACCACAGTGGCTTGCGGCAGTCAGGATCATCGCCACCCCACATGCCCATTTCTTCACCATTCCATATTTGTGGTGCCCCCACACTGGTAAACAAATGCAGCAGGTACAGCCTCAACCGCTGGTATACTTCCTGATTTGGTTTGCCGCTCAGGTGGTCGGCACTTTCCGAAGCACCGATACGAAACTTGTATTTGGCATTGTTGGCAAAATCGGTCAGCAACCGCGGAGCATCGTGCGAACTGCTCACATTCATCATGGCGTATCGGTTGGCTTTGCTCAGTCGGTTCCATTGCAGCTGCAGGCTATCTCGCAGCTGGGCGGCACTGATGGCATAGTCTGTTTTGGCAAAAAAGTAGCGAGCTGGTTTATAAGCCTGATAAAACATGACCGCATCAAAAATGTCTCCTTTGCAATAGGGCGTGGGGTCCATCAATCGGTCGGGCCATTGCTCCCACCATATTTCACCTACGATATACGCATCGGCTTTGATGCGCCTCACCTCTTTGCGCCAGTCACGCCAAAACTGCAAGCCTATTTGGTCTGCCACATCCATGCGGTACCCGTTGATTCCTTTGCTGGTATCGCCATCGGGCGCCAGCCAGCGTTTGGTGACAGCAAAAATGTGAGCTTTAGCGCCGGCGTTGATATCGCCTTCATATGGGTGGCCTGTTTTTCGCTCGGTGCGGATGTCTACTTTTTTCAATTCGGGCAGGCTTGCCACCCCAATCCAACCATCATAAGCAAACTCGTTGGCCGGTGTAGCCGGATCATCAAATTGCTTGATGCTGTACCAGTCCTTGTACTTCGACTGCGCCCCATTTTTCAATAGATCCTGAAAGGCCCAAAAGGTAGTACCGGTATGGTTCCAGCTATAATCCATCACCACCCGCATACCCCGCTGGTGGCAGGCATCTACCAGTTTCAAAAACAACTTGTCAGCAGCCGTCCATTGCCAGGTATCGGGGTTGCCCGGGTCTTCGGCAGCCATGATGCGCAAATCTCCTTCCGGATCGGGCCCCATATTTGCATCGATGTGGTGGTAGCTGCTGGCATCGTACTTGTGCAGCGAGGGGGCATGGTTCAGCGGATTGATGTACAAGGCATTGATGCCAAGGTCTTGCAAATAATCGAGCTTATCCAGCAGGCCTTGCAGGTCGCCGCCGTAGCGGCGGTATTGTAGCCAGCTGTTAAATGACTTAGTGCTATCGGTATAGTCATCGGCCTGGTACCAGTCCTGTGTCCACGGCGTCGTATGCCAGTTAGCAGGCATCTTCATACCCACCAGCGGTATTTCACACGAGGCAGCCGTCGGATCATTGCTGCTATCGCCATTGGCAAACCGCTCGGGGAAAACCTGGTACCAAATAGCATCTTGTGCCCAGGCCGGTGGCTCATTAAAAGGAGTAGCAGCAGTAGTAGTTTTTTTAGCCGAAGGCTGGCAGCCCAGCAGCAGTGCTGCAAGGGCGCATGACAGCAGATAGCGCATGCAAAAAATTTATGGTAAGGTAGTGTTTCAGCCGCTGCTACACAACTAGTTGAAATGGCCGGCCTCGTTACCACTTCAGCTCCAGCCGATTGTTTCTCCGTTCTATATCGGCCAGCCGTAGCGAGGGGTCTATCTCAACCGAGCGAATTTCATTCAGCCGCCTGTTTGTTTTTATAATCATGCTTCTATGCGTCCAGCGCTGCGGCTCATAGCTAATGCGTGTGCCGGCGTCTTCTGCAGGCTTCTCGCCATACATCAGGTTCAGCGGCACATAGTGCAACTCAGCGGTGCTATCATTAAAAGAGAGACGCACTTCAACCGGCATCGGCATTTCGCCTTTGCGCACTATGCGTACCATGGTTTGTCCGTCGGCCGTCCAAAGGCTGTCGATGGCATAATCCACCGTTTTTGTGGTACCCACCCAATACTCTTTGTACCAGTCCAGTTCTATGCCGCTGGTGCGTTCAGCCACCCGCACAAAATCGTTGGGCGTGGGATGTTTAAACTTCCAGGCATTGTAATAGTTGAGCATCGTTTTTTGCAGCAGTGAATCGCCGATGATGTAACCCAGCTGCCCTAAAAACACAGCGCCTTTGCCATAGGCGGCGGCACTGTACGCATAGTTGGTGGCGTAGTGGTCGGCGTGGGTGGTCATCGGTTCTTCCAGGCGGCTGCGCACCAGGGCGTAGTACGCATTGTAGTCGCCCTGCAGTGCAAAGCCGGTATCCTGCTTCAGCCAGTGCGTCACTTTGCTTTCGGCATAGCTGGTAAAGCCCTCATCCATCCAGGCGTACAAACTTTCGTTGGTACCCATTAGCTGCTGGTACCAGCTGTGCATCCATTCGTGTATGGCAGTGCCCAGGCTGTGGCTTTTCAAAAGCGTGGCCATGGCATACTCCATGCCGCCATCGCCGCCTTGTATAAAGCTGTATTCCGGCCACGGGTAGGCGCCAAACTGTTCCCGGATGTACGGGTAGGCACGGGCACACTCATCGGCTGTGCGGTTCCAGTTGCTATCGGCCGGGTTGTCACTTTTAAAAATGAAGTGCAACAATGGTCCGTTGCTGGTTTTGCGGGTAATGTGCTGATAGCCGGGGTCGGCCGCCCATACAAAGTCGTGCACCTTTTGCGCCTTGAAGCGCCAGGTGCGGTTTTGGCCATTGGTAGCTTTCAGCGCTGTGCCTGGCTTATCGAAGCCCCAGCCTATTTCGGCAGCGTTTTGCAGTACGCCACTGGCACCTATTTTGTACGCTTTATCCAGCGTAATCTTTACATCGTAATCGCCCCATACGCCGTAAAACTCCCGGGCAATGTAAGGGTTGGCATTCCAGCCGGTTTGGTCGTACTCCACCACTTTGGGGTACCACTGGCTCATGCTGTAGCGTACCCCTTCGGCATTGTCGCGGCCGCTGCGGCGTATTTGCACGGGCACCTGTGCTTCAAAACTGGTTTGCAAAGTCACCGTCTGCTTTGGCAAGATGGCTTTGGGCAGTGTGTAGCGTACAATGGTTTCATATTCCTTGCCCGCT